>DRAO01000249.1 GCA_011041825.1 Chloroflexota bacterium | reverse complement strand
CATCCATTGTCTCCTTCTGCTTCAGCCTCCCTAAATGCGTTTGTTTGCTATGGAGAAAAGCAGCGTAATAGGCACAATGCCGCTCCCGGACCTGCTCCTCCTCGCCTGGGACCTCCCGAATCTTCTCTTCGGCATATTGTCGCAGCAATTCGTGCATTTCGTAACGCCCCGATGCATTCCTGCGTATAAGGGATTTATCCTCCAGAGACGAAAGCAGGGGGAAAGAGGCACCGGCTACCTGCTTTGCTGCCTCCTGCCGGAAACCCCCTCGGAAGACGGAGAGCCTCCTGAACACCCGCTTTTCCTCCTCCGAGAGCAGTTTCCAGGAGTGGTCGAAGGCGGCTCGCAGGCTGCGGTGGCGTTGGGGCATATCCCGCAGGGAAGTGGCCAGGAAACCCAGGTTGCGTTCTATCTCCTGGGCGATGACGGCGCAGGGGAATTTGTGCACCCAGGCTGCGGCCAGCTCAATCCCCAGAGGCATCCCTTCCACCATCCGGCAGATGGGGATTACAAAGGCTTTCTCTTCCTCGAAGGAGAATTCAGGGTATATCCGACGGGCCACTTGCAAGAACAATCGGACGGCATCGTAGTCCTCGGCCTCAGGGACGTTTTCGTCCTCGGGTACCCGCATCCCTTGGACCTCAAAGAGCCATTCCCACCGCAGGTTTAAACGCTCTCGGGAGGTAACCAGAACCTTCACCTCCGGAGCGCTCTGGAGGATGTCCACCACCAGGTCCCGGCCCTTCAGGAGATGCTCGAAGCCGTCCAGGATCAGGAGCAATTCCTTCTCCCGCAGGTAGTTCAGAAGCTGCTCTCGGGGGTCTTCCCGGCTATGAAAGGAGAATCCGAGGGCCTCGGCAATGGCCGGAACCAGGAAAGCCGTCGAAGGTACGGAGGTCAGGGGAACAAACCAGACACCGTGGAGGAAGTGTTGGGAGTTCTGGGCTGCTGCCTGGATGGCCAGGCGGGTCTTGCCGATGCCGCCGGGACCTATCAAGGTCAATAACCGGCAATCCGGGTTGGCCAGAAGCCGGGCTATCTCCGCTAATTCCTTCTCCCGGCCCACAAAGGGGGTGGGTTGGGGCGGCAGGTTGTTGCGGCGTATTGACCTTGCCGCTTTGATGCGTCTGTAAAGGGCCTGTGTTTCCGCCGATGGTTCCACACCCAGTTCCTTGGCCAGGATGCGGCAGCAGATTTCGTACTGGGCTAAGGCGGCGCTGTGTTGGCCGCTGCGGGCCAGGAGCAACATCTTCTGCCGGTGGGCCTCTTCCTGCCAGGGGGCCAGCATCAGGAGCTGGGTGATGTACCGCAGGGCGAGGGGATATTTCCCCCGGTTGGTATAGTAGGCTGTCAGGATGTGCAGAGCTTGCAGGGCCAGGGCACGTAAACGTTCCCGTTGCACCAGCATCCACTCTTCAAAGGTGGGAGCATCCCGCACGTAGAAGCCCTCCAGGAAATCGCCCCGGTAAAGCTTTATGGTCTTCTCTAAATCTCGAATCAGCGAATCAGGAATCTTGAACCCTGAATCTTGGATCCTGAGCCTTGATTCGAGAATCCTGGTCCCTGATTCAAACTCCTCTACATCCAGCCAGTAGGGGGTGTTACGATTAAAGGCTACGGTGTGGCGGGTAACGATGATATGAGAGGGGAACAAACGGCGGAGATTGGTCAGGGCTTGGCGGAGGTTCATCAAGGCATTGGCTTCGGGCCTTTCGCCCCAAAGCAAACCGGCTAAGGCAGGACGAAAGTGAGGGCGACCTGTGACGGCAAGGTAACACAATAGCGCTTGAGCCTTAGCGGATACAAAGCCCGTAACAGGGGTCCCCCCTCGGGTGATTCGCACCCCCCCGAGCAACATCAGCCGGAGTTCCTCATCCATCGAACACATCCTTATAAATTTTTAATCCATTTGGGTGGTAACTCCCCGCTTAATCGTGGTCACACAAGAAGAGGGGTTCCGCCTATGTGACCAAATTTAGGGGTGAGGTTGTCTTCGCTTGGAAAAGCACTGACTAAGTCGGTGAAAAACGGGGAGGATTGAGTTTAGAAGAGCTTACCACCTTCATAAATTATAGCACACAACCCCTGTCCGTTCAAGCAAGCAATGGGTCTCAATGAGAATACCCCAAGCTCTGCCTTATCCCCCAGCACCTTCCCCTCGGGATTGGATACAGGAAGCCTTTCGCCACTATCTGGCACGTACATACCAGCTGCGAGGAGGGCTTCCCCGGCTTCGTAAACCTCAGGGATGGTGAGGAGGTAAGTGTCGCTCACCACTTCCCCTGGGAGCCACCAGATTGTGGGATAGTTCCCTTTACAGGGGATGCTATCCTCCTGGGCTATGAGAGTTCCTTTGGCATCGTAAAGGTGTACGAAGACCGTATAACTCTCCTCCATCGGCTTCAAAGCTTGCCAGTACAGGGTCAGGCGGATGCTCTCCCCACGATGCAGGGCGCTCCTCAAAGGGGGAGTCACATCGTAGCCCAGCAGGAGGATTTCCTCTCCCAGACGCAGGTTCACGGGATGGGCGAGGGACGGGGGGCGGAAAGAGCGCCTTTCTTCCTGAGGTTTCCCCCCTCGCACCCCTATGAGACGCACCCAGGTGTTATCCTCGAAAAGCCGCAAGATGATAGGCGAACGGTTTACTTTAGCTCGCCAACGTCCTTCTTCCTCCTGCCAGTTCTCGCTTTCCATCACTCCTAGACCTACGGCGAAATCTTCACCCACATCCCAGGGGATGGTCTCCGTGCACACCGTTTCACCCCTCTGCCAGCGATAAGGAGGATACCAGATAGCCTCCACCATAGGACGAAGGGTGGTATCTTCCAGGATTTGACCGGTGCTATCATCGTAGAAAAAGGGGTAAAGGCGGAGGTTTTGGGGAAGAGGGGCTAAGGCTTGCCAGCAAAGGCGAACTTTTGTCATATAGGTAAGGGAAGCAGAGAAGGGGAAACGGGGGCTCAGCAAGCGATTTATGCGGGGCTCAACGGAGATGCTGAACTCCACCAGGCGGAGGGCAGGGGCATCCTGGCCTGGCGGGGTAAAATCCACTTCCACAGGGTAGGCGGGTTCACCCGAACGAGGACGGACAAAGGAGAAGAAAGCTTCCGGGAAGACTTTAACCGGGGCGCCTCGCCGCAAGAGCAGCCAGCCATCTTCCGCCGTTTCGATCCCGAAATCCCCCTTTAGCAGGGTTTCGATCCCCGCTTTCAGGTCATTGGGGTGCAAGGGCCAGAAGTTGGTGACATCTACCCAAACGTATTCGGCGTCCCCTATCCTGGCCAAATGGCCCTCTTCAAACCTATCCAATGAGTAAACGGTCCTTCTTTGGGTGACGTGCGGGTTCAGACGGGGCAGGGCTGAGACCACAGCTTGGGGGGGAATTCGCCGGGCCATCTGTTCCCCCAGGCGGTGATGGGTGGTTAGCTTTGGCCAATGGAACCCCAGGGCCAGGGGGGAATAGCCGTGTGCCCGGTGGTAGGCCAGGCTGGAAGAGAGGACCATCAGCATCCCCAGCGCCAGAACCCAGTGTCCAGCACGGGGGAGGCGCCTTTTAACCTCACGGGCCAGGCGCAAAAGCCCCACTGCTCCGGAGAGGACCACAAAGGGCACCAGGGCGACAGCGTAGTGAAAGCCCTCCAATTGATGCATAAAGAGGTCAGCGCTAAGGAGGTTAACCGCCAGAGTCGGTGCGCCTAAGAGGAACACTTCCGGGGCTGCCAGGGGGAGGAAAACCACCGGAGTTAGGAGGTTCCGCACGTATGTTAAGTTCTCCGGAGAGGCTAGAGCGCTTAGGGCTTGTCCCGGATGTCTCAGTAAGCTCCCTAAGATTTCCCCCGCATCCCTTCCCAGATGGTGATAGCGAGAGGCTATGGGGGAAACGCCACTTCGGTCAAAAGCGGGCAAGATCACCCCTGTTGCCAGGAAAAACCACAGGGCACTTACCGCTAATACGGGTGCGCCGATACGCCATCGTTTCCGTAAGAGGAGATACAGCCCCAGCATCCCCACCAGCAAGGGGATGTCTTCCTTGCAGGCCATCGCTAACAGGGTGAAGAGGGTAAAGCGTCCCCATCGCTCTTCTTCCAAGGCATAGAAAGCAAAGAGCAGGAGAGGGGAAGCCAGGGTTGCGGTGTGAAAGTCGAAGAGGTTAGCGGATTCCAGGGCTGGAAACAGGAAATACACCACCGCAAAACCCAATCCCACCAGCGAGGCCCAGGGCTCTCCCCATTCGGGGAAGGCCCTTCGGTGTACGAGCCTGAACAGGGGATACGCCCCCAGACCAAGCAGGATGGATTGAAGCCACAGGAGGAGGCTCGGATCGCTCCAAAGGAGGTAAAGGGGGGCGATAGCCAATAGGATGGGGGATACGTGGATGGCCAAGTGGGTCTCCACCCCTTCAATGTTAGTCAATCGGAAGGGTTGGCCGTGCAACGTGTTCCATATGGCCTGGTCGAAGTTACCCAGGTCGAAAGCCGTGGTCAGGAAGGCCCGGTGACGTTGAACCGAGATTAACCCGAAGAGGAGGACGTACAGGAGGATCAGGCTCCAGAGCATCACCCGTGCCCAGAGGGGGAAGGTAATCCGTTTTACCGTACTGCATCCTTCCTCACCCCAATTGCAGGAAAGGGGTAAGCATTTTCCCAGACCTCTCAACCGGGTCTGAATCAGGGAACCCGGGCTCTTCGTAAATTGTACCAGACGGAGGAGAAATCCGGCATCCTCGTGCGAAACTGCCTTCAGGAACATCAGGCTTCTGAACAAGGGATTTTCTCCAGCCAAGCGATGGCAATCAAGGTTGAGACGGCGCTCAGCAGGAACAACCACCTTGCCATAGGGACGGGGAGATGAGCCACCAATATGGAGAGAAGTCCTCCGATAACCCCTAAGCTGTACATCGCCAGCACTGCCCCTATTTGTCCAAGCCCCAGGCGGGCAAGCCTGTGGGCTGTGTGGTCTTTGCCGGGGGAGGCGAAGGGGATTAATCCCCGACGCAGCCGGGAGATAGTGACCAAAGTGGTATCGAATATGGGCACGCTTAGGATGAAGAGGGGAACCATCCAGCTGATTTCTCCAGGCACATTAGCTGGACGCATTTTCAACCCCAGCACAGCCATCATAAACCCCACGAACATTGCCCCTGCATCGCCCATAAAGATGCGGGCAGGGCTGAAATTGTGGATCAGGAAGCCCAGAGATGCCCCTAATACTGCTACCGCCAGGGCACTTACCAGAATCTGCCCGTTTACAATCGCAAAATGCAGGAAGAAAGCCGAGGCGATGGCTGCTACCCCCGCACACAGCCCATCCATATGGTCCAATATGCTGAAGGCAGCCGTGATGCCGATCACCCAGAAAAAGGTG
>DRAO01000245.1 GCA_011041825.1 Chloroflexota bacterium | reverse complement strand
CAATGATAGAGCAAATCGTCCTCTTCCTCAAAGGGCAGACCGAGCAATTGGTGAGCGAATTGTGGAAACAGATGGAGGAAGCAGCCTCACAACTGGCCTTCGAGAAGGCGGCAACCTTGCGGGATCAAATCCAGGCCATCGAGAAAGTAACCCAGCACCAGCGCATCGTCTCCCAAACGATGGCCGACGAAGATGTCATCGCCTTTGCCCGCTCCGATGGTGAAGCTTGCGTGCAGGTGTTCTTCGTCAGGCAGGGGAAGCTGGTGGGCAGGGAGTACTTCGTGCTGGAAGGAGCCGAGCAGGAACGCACGGTGGAAGTGCTCACCGCCTTCCTCAAGCAATTCTACGACAAAGCCGCCTACATCCCGCCCAAGATCATAATCCCCCAGGAGGTGGATGAAGCGCTGGTCATCGAAGAATGGCTCCGTACCCGCAAGGGCGACACGGTGATCCTTAAAGTGCCCGAAGACCAGGAGGAGAGGGAACTGGTGGAGATGGCGGCCCAGAATGCCGCTGAAATCCTGGAGACCCTCAAGGCCCGCTGGGAGGCCGACAGGACCAAACACATCCAGGCCCTGGCCGAGTTGGAGGAGGCCCTTGACCTCCCCCGCTTGCCCGTGCGCATCGAATGCTACGATGTATCGCATATCTACGGGCAATGGGCCACTGGAAGTATGGTGGTCTTCGTCAATGGCACACCCCGTAAGCGCTTCTACCGCCGTTTCCGCATTAAGGGCGTGGAGGGCATAGATGATTATGCAATGCTTAAGGAAGTGTTGGGACGTCGCTTCCGCCGTTATATAGAGGCCCAGAAGGAACAATTGCGCTTGGCTCTCTCGGATGAGCCCTGGCCTCACCGCCCTGACCTGGTCATCGTAGATGGAGGGAAGGGGCAGCTTAATGCGGCTTTAGAAGTGCTTGAGGAATTGGGTATAGAAGATGTGCCGGTGGCAGCCCTGGCAAAGCGGGAAGAGGAAATATTCATCCCCGGTGAATCTGAACCCATACGCTTACCCCCCGCATCTCAGGCCCTTTTCCTGGTTCAGAGGATAAGGAATGAGGCTCACCGCTTCGCCATCGGCTACCACCACCACTTAGCCCGAAAGGGGACCCTGGCCGCTTCTCTGGAGGCCATACCCGGCATAGGTCCTAAACGCCGCCAGGCTCTGATGGAGCACTTCGGCTCGGTGGAAGCCATCCGCAAGGCCTCGGTAGATGAAATCGCTGCCGTGCCGGGGATTACCAAGGAGCTGGCGAGAAGGGTGAAGGAGTTTTTGGGATGAGGTTGCGAGTTGCGAGTTGCGAGTTGCGAGTTGCAAGTTGCAAAGGGCGAGGGGCGAAAGGCGGTTCTAAAGTTCAACGGCCCCCGTACTCCCGGCGGTTGAAAGGCATTGTCTCGCTTTACGCCATCCTCTTCTTCCTCCTGGGCTCCCTCTACAGCCTCGTAACCCCTGTGTTCGAGGCTTCCGATGAGCTGTGGCACTTCACATACGCCGCCCACATCGCCCGCACCGGCGGCCTGCCCAACCTCGCTCCCGGAGCGGACCTCACGTGGTGGCGGGAGGGCCACCAGCCGCCCCTGTACTACATCCTGGCGGCCATTCCCATCGCCATAACGGGGACGGACGGCCTCGAAAACCTCCGCCGCCTCAATCCCCACACCACCGTCGGCAATCCTCTGGCTCCGGGCAACAAGAACATCATCCTGCACAACCCCGAAACGGAAGCTTTCCCCTGGCGTGGGGCGGTCCTGGCCATTCACTTGGTCAGGCTCCTCTCGGTGTTGATGGGGACGGGCACGGTGGTTCTGACCGGCCTTCTGGCCCGTGAGCTGGGGCTGGATGGCGTCGAGACGGCCCTGGCCCTCTCACTGACGGCCTTCAATCCAATGTTCCTCTTCATCAGCGGCTCGGTGAACAACGACAACCTGACGGCGCTCCTGGGCGCCGCTGTAGCCGTGCTCCTGATCCGGCTCCTGCGGGATGGCGTATCCCGCCGCCGGGCTCTGCTCCTGGGGGCGCTCCTGGGGCTGGGAGCCCTTACCAAATTCAGCCTGCTCACCCTCCTGCCAATAGCGGGCATAGTGGCGATATGGGACGCCTGGCGGAGGCGTTCCTGGCTCCAAGCGGTGCAGAACGGACTTCTGGTAGGGGTTCCCTTGCTCATAATCGCCGGATGGTGGTATGGACGCAACTGGATGCTATATGGCGACCCCGGTGGCTTTTCGGCGATGCTGCGGGTGGCCAAAGCCAGGACATCGCCGCCCGGCTGGAGGGAATTTTTCCTGGAGGGGGAATTCCGGGGAGTGCGGTATTCCTATTGGGCAGTGTTCGGAGGCTTCAACATCCTGGCCGATAGGTGGATTTACCCGCTGCTGGACATCTTGTCAATCCTGGCGATAACCGGGATGGCCTGGTGGATGGCGAAGGCCTGGCTACGGGGGAAGCGAGAGTTAGCTCTTCGCTTTGCGCTGCTGTGGGCCTGGGTCGGGGTGGTCTTTGCCTCCCTGGTTCGGTTCACCAGGGTGATGGCGGTGTCTCAAGGGCGCCTGATGTTCGTGGCGATCTCGGCCATATCAGTGCTGGGAGCCAGGGGGCTGGCGTCGTGGGCAACCCCCAGGATCAGGCGGTGGGCGCTCCTGGGGGTGTGCGTTGCTTTTCTCATATGGGCTGCGGTGGCCCCCTTCCGCTACATCCGACCTGCTTATGCCAAGCCGCCGTTGCTGGATGAATCCCAGGTCCCCACCGGCATCCATCGGCTCGATTGGGTTTACAGCGGTGTTATCCGCCTCATCGGGGTTGAGATTTACCCTAAAACCCTCAAGCCGGGGGACAAGCTCCACGTGCGGGCATATTGGCAGCTCTTAAAATCCGTGGAGGAAGATTACAGCATCTTCGTGCACGTGTGGGGGCGAGGCGGCATCAACCCCGAAGGCCGTTACATAGCCAGCTTGGATACCTATCCGGGCCTGGGGAGCTGGCCGACTTCCCTCATCCCGCCTGGCAAAGTCGTGGCCGACGAATACGTCATCCGCATCCCGCCCGATGCCGAGGCCCCCGCTATGCTCACGGTGGAGATGGGGGTTTACGAATACCTGAGGCCATCCCAATATCGCAACCTCGCCGGGGTGGATGCTCACGGCGACCCTGTAACGGCGGGGAAGGCGGGCTATGTGGCCCTCATCCCTCACCGCTGGCCTTCGGTGCCACCCCAGGCCACCAAGGTGGATTACCGCTTCGGAGATGCGATACGCCTGGCGGCTTTCGAATGGGCTGATGGCCTCCTGCGCCTGTACTGGCAGGCCGAGAAACGGCCTGACCGGGATTACACCGTCTTCGTGCACGTGCTGGATGAGACGGGAAAGCAAGTCGCCGTTTTCGATAGTATGCCGATGGGCGGGGATTTCCCCACCTCCTTCTGGCCTGTTGGTGCCCTGGTGGTGGATGAGCATCGGCTGGATTTGACGGGCCTTGAACCGGGGCGATACAGCGTTGAGATAGGACTGTATTCGCTGGATACTATGGAACGCCTGCCAGCAACCGGCCCCCAAGGCTCCATCCCCGACCGGGCTGTGAAAATTGCGGAATTTGTGATAAAATAGAAGCCACCTTTAGGGGTTCTGCCGTTGATGGAGGGGTGTAAATGGTGATTGTGAATGTTTACGAGGCTAAAACGCATTTCTCTAAACTTCTGTTGAGGGTGGAGGCTGGCGAGGAAATAATAATCGCCAAAGCAGGCAAGCCGGTTGCCCGCTTAATACCCTTTACCCAGCATCCGCCAAAGCGCAAGCGGGTTCCCGGCAGCGCAAAAGGGCGCATCTGGGTGAGCCCGGATTTCGATGCTCCGCTGCCTGAAGAGGTGCTCAAGGACTTTGAGGGAGCCGACGAATGAGAGCTCTGCTTGATACCCACGCTTTCCTGTGGTGGATTGAGGACAACCCACGATTGTCGCTTCAGGCCCGTGAGATAATCGGTGACGCCGGCAATGAAATCTACCTGAGCGCCATCAGCGGCCTGGAGATAGTTATCAAAGCTCGCCTCGGAAGGATTAAGTTGCCTGAGGATCCGGTGAATTTCATCTTGGAACAGGTGGCGGTAAACGCTTTCCGGGTTCTGCCCATTTATCTCAGACACGCTCTTTACGTCTATACCCTGCCATTAATCCACAGGGACCCGTTTGATAGGATTTTGATAGCCCAAAGCCAGCTGGAGGATATGCCCCTGATTACCGCCGATTCGGTTATAGAGCGTTATCCCGTTAAGGTCATCTGGTAGCTTGGAGGAATACCGGTGTTCGCCCTTTCTCGTCGCAGCTTTCTGAAGCTTTCCATCGGGGGAATCTTATCCGGAGCGGTTTTCAGCCTGCTGGGCGGGCTCTACGCCCTGCGCATCGAGCCCCGCTGGGTGGAGGTAACCCGCCCCAGGATTGCTTTGCGCAGGCTTCCCAAAGCTCTGGAGGGCTTCACCATTGCCCACCTCAGCGACATCCACCTGGGGCCATATGTCCGCCCTCAAGACGTGAGGATGGCTGTGTGGATGGTCAATGCCCTTAAGCCTGACCTCATCGTTTTGACCGGGGATTTCGTCTACCACTCGGCCCGGTACAGCGCCGCCTGCGCCAAGGAGCTTGCCTCGCTCTCCGCCCCCTGCGGGGTTTACGCCGTCCTGGGCAACCACGATGTCTGGACCGATGCTGGGAAGGTGGTCCGTGACCTGAGGGAAGCAGGGGTGAGGGTTCTGCGTAACGAGCGGGAGGCTGTGGAAATCGGCGATGCCCGCCTGTGGCTTCTAGGCATCGAAGACACTGGTTACACTGGTTTCCTGGGAGGCTTCTTCAGTGATTTTCAGGCGATGTGGCAAAAAGCTGCTCAAGCCTTAGCTGGCTTGCTCGATGAAATCCCGCCTGATGAACCTAGGATACTTCTGGTACACAACCCGGATTTCACGGAGATGCTCCCTGACGAGCAGATTGATCTGGCTTTATGCGGGCATACTCACGGCGGGCAGGTGCGTTTGCCATTCATAGGTGCCCCCGTGCTTCCTTCCTGCTTCGGGCAGAAATATGCCGCCGGACTGGTATCGAATGAGCATACGCTGGTTTATGTAAACCGAGGACTCGGCCTCATTTACCCGCCCATCCGCTTCAATTGCCGCCCGGAGATAACATTGATACAGTTAAAAAGTTTTTTAACGCCCTCTGTGGATTTGACTAATCCTGTTCTTCCCCTATAATATTAATGAAAAGGCTTTGTCCTGCGTACAATGTTGAATTTTTCCTCTTGCTTGGAGGGGATGGTTGGGCCCCGGTGGGCCCCGCGGTCTTCAAAACCGTTGGTGGGCGCTGCTCGAGGCGGCCATGGTGGGTTCGACTCCCATCCATCCCCGCCTTTT
>DRAO01000252.1 GCA_011041825.1 Chloroflexota bacterium | reverse complement strand
GCTAAGGATTTCCAATAGCGCCTATCGGCCTCTTCAATGGAAAGCAGGAATTTCTTCGCCTTCGCCCTGGCTTGAATTTTCCCCTGACAGCGGTATAACATATCACGGAGTAGATAGCCTTATGTCCATAACTTTTACATTACCCAGCACCTATGGGCTTTACACGGTTGATATGATTATAACTGGTACGGCACCTGAAGTACCGGATATAACCGAAACCATTGAATTTAAACTGGTGTACGTGGATAAAGTTTACCCTGTTTTTTTACCTATAGTGACTTCGCAGGGGAGCAATCCATTTTAACCGTGGTCGGCAATGTTGCCCCACAGCGAGGGCAAAAAGGGAAAAAGGGGCGTTTCTGTGGGCAATGGCTTCGCCGTTGCCCACAAATACACCTCTCCAATCCGCCTGAGGCGAGGGGGAAAGGGAAACACGCCTTTAGAAACAGCCCAGCTTGTTTGGCGGGGCATCAAGCGGTGGTCAAGGGCTATGGCAGAGATTGACCGGGGTTTCGTGGTAAATCAACTGAAAAGGTTGAAGCTCTTCAGCCGCCTGAGCGATGAAGAACTCAAAGCCCTGGCAAAAATTGTCAAGAGCGACCGCATCCTGAAGGATACCCCGATAGTGAGGCAGGGGGAGATGAAGCCCGTGCTCTACATCATCGTGGCTGGGGAGGCGGTGGCCCACTCCGTGGATGAGCAGGGCCGTGAGAGGCCGGTGCGCTATCTGAGGGAAGGCGAAGCCTTCGGCGAGACTTCGCTGCTGGTGGGGGAGCCAAGGGATGCCACTGTGATAGCCACAACCGATATGGATGTGCTCTACATAACCAAAGCAGAATTCGATGAATTCCTGGCTCAATACCGCAAGGTGAGGAAGAAGCTACAGGTGAGCCCTCAGGTGAGGAAAATACTGAAGGCTTCCAAGTTCAATTGGCTGGTGGAGGGAGAGGCCGTCATCTGGCTCGGACACCGGCATTGGTACATACTTTTAACCCAACTGCCTCTACCCCTTACCCTCCTATTGCTTTTGCTCCTTCTGGGACGGCAGCTAAAGGCGCTAACCTCTCCCCTCTTTTTGTTGCTTTTGATTCTCGTTTTAGGGTGGATAGGCTTGCGCATCTTGAACTGGCGGTTAGACCGCTTCGTCCTCACGAACCGCAGGGTGCTTTATCTGGAGATATACCCCTATCAGCTGGTCCCTACAATGCAAGCCCCTCTGGAGCGCATCCAGGATGTTTATATAAACATCCCTTTCCCGATGAGTGTATTTAATGCGGGGAATTTGGTTATTTCCACAGCAGGCAAACTCCCCGGTCAAATAATTTTTGACAGGGTTTCCCACCCTGACAGGATAAGGGAACAGATATTATCCCAGAAAGCCCGTCGCCTCCGTTGGGAGAGGGCCGAGGAGCGAAGCAGGATAAGGGGGCTGATTACCGGCAGATTCCGACCCCCTCCTCCATTGCCCCCCACATTGGCTCCCCGTCCTCGCATCCCTCCCTTCATCAGGTGGTTCGTGACAGAGATAAGGGAAGAAGACCGGGTGATATGGCGCACCCATTATTTCATCCTGATAAAGAGGATATTCCTGCCTTCGGTGCTTCTCCTGCTGCTCGGCTACATCCTCATCCGCACGCATTCCCTGCGCCTCCTCTATGGGCCGATAGGGCTCCTAATCCTCCTGCTCGGCTTATGGTTTGTGGTCAGAGCAATAGACTGGGCTAATGAACAGTACATAGTAACCCCCCGAGAGGTCATCGAGATTAAGATAACGCCCATATTCCCCCTCATCCCTCCGGTGAGCATCTTCCGCCGCATACGCAAACGGGTAGCGCCTCTGGGGTCCATACAGGATATAACCACGAAGATAGGGTACCTTCAGCCGGAGGAAACCGGGCGTGCCCCCCAGCAGCCACCACCTCCGGGCCAGCGGGAGTCAAGGCTCGCAATTCTCATCAGGACGATGAGGAAGATAGCAAGGCCCATCCTAATCCAAACCACCACCCTTATATATATGGCACTGGGCATAGGCCATGTAATCCTGGAGACCGCCGCCCCTACGGGCCGATTTATCTTTGAGAACGTGGGGAACCCTTTTAAAATCCAGGGCATTCTCTTCGATTACATCCAGAGGTTCTATGAACTGGAGAAGCAGGAAATGAGAAGGGATGTGGAGAGGCTGGTGGAAGATTGGATGTGGGTTCATAAAGAAATAGACCACGGGAAGGTGCCGTAATGCTCATTGATTACAGTGATTACAAGCTCCGCCAACGGGAATACCTCCTGCGCATAAGCCGGGCGATGACCTCCCGGCTGGAATTGAAATCCCTCCTCCGGCTCATCCTCTCCGGAGCAGCCGATATGCTGGACGGGGAAGCAGGGCTCATCATCCTCAAAGAGGATGGCACTTTCCACATCAAGGCCAGCTATGGGGTTTCCCCCGAACTCCTCCGCTTCTTTGAGCCCTTCCTGGTTGACATCCCCTCCCCCTCCGGAGGGGTTAGCGGGTGGTCCCTGCCGGATTTAGAGATGCGTTTAAACCTGGTCTCGGCGGCAGCCGGGATACCCCTCCGTCAGGTCATAGCCCTGCCCCTCATAGCCGAAGGCGAATTCCTGGGGGTTATCTACATCTTCCGCACCACCAGCCTGGCTTTCTCCGAAAATGACCGCCAGGTCCTGGCCAGCTTCGCTGACCAGGCTGCCATTGCCGTCCGCAACGTTCGCCTCTATCAGCAGGTTTTGAGGGAGAAGCAGCGCCTCAATGCCATTATCGAAAACAGCGCCGATGGTGTGATGATTCTGGACCCTCGGGGGCGCATTCAGGTGTTCAACAAGGCTATGGCCAACCTAACCGGATGGGACCCTAAAGACGCCATAGGCAAGCCTTGCTGGGAGGTCCTGCGGCTCCGAGATGCCCAGGGTAACCAGTTGTGCAAGGAGAACTGCCCCTTCCTTTCGCCTTCGGATTCTGATAGCCCGCTTTACGTAGAGGGCGACATTTACCGGGGGGATGAAAAACGCATCACCGTGGGCATCACGTATTCCCATCTCTTCGATGAAGAAGGCCGCCTCACCAACATCATTGCCAACGTCAGGGACATCACCCATATCCGGGAGGCCGAGGAGATGAAATCCACCTTCATCTCCGCCATCTCCCACGAGCTTAAAACCCCCGTAGCCATTATCAAAGGTTATGCCAGCACCCTGCGGCGGGAAGATGCCCGTTGGGACGAGGAAACCCTGCGGGAAAGCCTGGCAATCATAGAAGAGGAAAGCGACCGTCTCAGCCGCTTGATTGATAACCTGCTCGAAGCTTCTCGCATCCAGGCTGGGGGGTTAAAGCTGGAGATTGGGGACGTGTGGATCCCCCGAGTGGCCGAGAAAGTGGTGAGCAGCTACAGCCGTCAGAGCAAACTTCACCACTTCGAGGTGGCCTTCCCCCCGGATTTCCCCGTCATCCTGGCCGATGAGGAGCGCATAAGGGAAGTGCTGGAAAACCTGGTGAGCAATGCCATCAAATATTCTCCCCAGGGAGGGACCATCTGGATTGGGGGGTGGGCCGAACCCGATAAGGTGGTAGTGTATGTGGCTGACCAGGGCATAGGGATTCCCGAGGAAGAGCAGGAGCGGATTTTCGAGCGTTTTTACCGGGTGGAATCGCCCCTGAAGCGGCGCACCAAAGGCGTTGGACTGGGCCTTTATATATGCAAGGCCATTATAGAGGCTCACGGGGGGAAGATATGGGTCGAGAGCAAGCCTGGCAAGGGGGCTAAATTCATCTTCTCATTGCCAAGGCAGGAGGTAGGCGTTCCTTAACGTCTCTCTTCGTGGGATTTTGTCCCAAAAACAACCCCTTTTCTCCCTGTTTTGCCCCACAGCAGGGGCAAGAAGGTGAAGTGCTATCTCTCCTGGCAAGCGGGGGCGCAGTAATGGTCAAGCGGGTCATAATGGCGGTAGGTGCGGCTGTAATCCTGGCAGTGTTATCAATCGTGTTATGGCATTCCTATCGGGTACCTCTGTTAACCTCATCAGAACAACTCCGCATCTTCCTGGGGAAACACCGGCAATGGGCCCCCTTCCTCCTCATAATCCTTCAGGCCTTGCAGGTCATCCTGGCCCCGATTCCCGGCCAGGCCCTGGGTCTCGTCAGCGGTTACCTGTTTGGCCCGATAATGGGTACGGCATACAGCATGATTGGATTGCTCCTGGGCTCATTGGCGGCAATCGGGCTGGCGAGGCTGTTTGGCCGCCCTCTGGTGGAGAGGCTCGTGCCTTCTGAGGCCTTGGCTCAAGTGGACAGATTCGCTGAGGAGGGGGGCATCTGGTTGCTCCTGCTGATTTTCCTGCTCCCCTTCCTCCCGGATGACGCTGCCTGCTTCCTGGCTGGGCTCTCTCCTCTGCCCATCTCTTACCTCATCATCGTAACAGCCATCGGGAGGCTGCCAGGGGTGCTGGTGGCCGCTCTGGCCGGGGCTGGTTTGAGCAGGTTGGCTCCCCTGCAAGTGCTTATCCTTGTCCTGGCGCTCGTACCTGCCCTTGTCCTGCTGATGCTGCACAAGGGAGCTTTACAAGCTTACTTCCATACCCTTGTCCGCAGGGCTCTTCAGGGATTTAACAAAGCACCCTAAAATGGACCCGCTCCGATTGAGGGTGTTGAAAAAGTGCCATTCTCATTTTGTTTGATGAACGTCCTTCGCTCAAGGCAGGTTAAAAAGGCTTTTTGAGGGTATTTTCTTGCACGGCGGCGAAGCCGCCGTGCAAGAAAATACTACTCCTTTTTTCTCCTAGCTCCCGGGGCAGGTTTAACCCGGAGTTTTTCAACACCCTCCTCCGATTTTTCCTTGAACTTGGTTGACTTTTAAGTTATAATATAAGTGCAAATGTTACGGAGGTTTTTAAAATGGGCAAGAAAATTCTAATGGCTTTAATCGTAGCTCTCGCCCTTAGCACCCTGGTTTTACCATCAACCTCTGCCTCATCCCCCGCTTCTGCTCCTGTATATCACCTGGTGCGTTGGGGCGAAACGTTGACCTCCATAGCCTGGAGGTATTGCACCAGCCCCTGGGCTATAGCCCGCTGGAATGGTATAGCCAATCCGAACCTCATCTATGCGGGTCAGGTCCTGGTAATCTATCCCGGATATTGTTACCCATATCGGCCATCTCCTTATGGTTGTGTGAAGGTTCACTACGTGCAATATGGGGAAACCTTGTTAGGCATAGCCCGGATGTACGGGGTTAGCGTCTGGGAGATAGCTCGGCTGAACGGGATTTTCAACCTCAACCTCATTTATGCTGGGCAGCGTCTCCTTATCCCCTGCTACAACTAGCGGTTTGTCAATCTTGATTTTGTAACACAATCTGAGGAGCAGGCGTTCTCTAACGCCTTTTGG
>DRAO01000475.1 GCA_011041825.1 Chloroflexota bacterium | reverse complement strand
GATGCGCTGCCTCAAGAAGGTGTAGTAGCATCGGTGCATTGCCTGCTCATCAAGGTAGCGAGAGATAATTTCCGCTTCAAAGGCAACTCGTTTCGCTTCGTCAGAACAATAAATCAGCCTGCCGTGAATGATGTTATAGGCTAATAGAGGTGAGGCATCGTTCAAATAGATGAGGTCCACTTCCCCGTCCCTTATAATCCTGGACAGCTCATCTAGCAAAGTAAGGTAAAACCCAACCCTTTTCCCCGGCTCGGATTCATCCAGGTAAATTCCGATGTCTGTATCACTCAAAGCGGTGGTTTCTTCCCTGGCCTGGGAACCGAAAAGATAAGCGGCAACCACAGGATAGGGCGCCTCCTGGAAGTATTTAGCAAGTTTTTCCCGGATAAGCGAAAAGTCACCCATCACTTTGCCCTGTCCACTTCCTGCAAGGCTTTCAACAACTCCTCTATGCCTTCATAAGGCGGCAGTTCCAGTTCTCTCTGATGCCTCCGGATGAGCTCCACAGTCACCTTTGAACAACCTGCTTTCTCGGCCAACTCGGCCCCCTTTAGGGGGTGATAATAGTGCACGTAAAAGGGGTAGCGCCATCCATCGGGGACGGCCAGCCATTTCAACGCTGCGGGACAAATCGCCCTCACTAACACTATGGCCACCCGGTGCCAGAGGCGCAAGTTCCCATCAGCCTTGCCGATGTCGTGTAAAAGCGCTGCTTTCAGCAGGTCTGGCTCGGTATGTCCTCTTTCCCGAAGGGTGTAATACACGTCCAAGCTGTGGCGCTGATCAGCCAGGGACATCCGTTTGAAAAGAGCCAATTCCCGGGGTGTAAGTTGCTCTTCCAGCACTCTCTCATCTTCCTCGCTTAGAGTGGCGGTTAATGCAGCCCAGAACTGCCAGGCCCTATAACACCCTTGGCGGATTAACCTAAACATCATTGCAAATCCTGTTCCTCAATCCAAGTATAATACAATGAAAGCCCCAAGTCAAAGTTGGCCGGATTTTAGTTTCTGTTGCAATTCATTCAAAAGCACCAGCGCCTGCACCGGGGTGAGGTTGGCTATGTCAGCTCCGTAAATCTTCCTCACCACCTCCCACACAATCCCATCGTCTACGGGAAGCAAGAGGCGCTCCGGGGGTTTCTGAGGCCAGGGGGGAGTAACTTCCCGCAAGGCTTTGACCTCTCGCCCGGCTCCTCTGTTTTCCACCTCCTCCAGCACCTCCATTGCCCGCCTGATGACCTTATCGGGCAATCCGGCCAGCCGGGCAACTTGGACGCCATAGCTCTTGCTTGCACCACCGGGTACAACCCGCCGCAAGAAAATCACCTGGCCGCCTCGCTCGGCCACTGCCAGGTTATAATTCCTCACACCGCTCAGGTGCCCTTCTAACTCCGTGAGCTCGTGGTAGTGAGTGGCGAAAAGGGTGCGAGCCTTGATTTCATCGTGGATGTATTCGGCCACCGCCCAGGCCAAGCTCATTCCATCGTAAGTGCTGGTACCCCGGCCTACTTCATCCAGCACCACCAAGCTACGGGAGGTGGCGTGATGGAGGATATGAGCGGTCTCGCTCATCTCGACCAGGAAAGTGGAACGGCCCCGAGCGATTTCATCGGTGGCCCCGATGCGGGTGAAAATGCGGTCCACAATGCCAATGTGGGCTTCCCTGGCTGGGACGAAACTCCCCATCTGAGCCATCAGGGTGATGAGGGCTATCTGCCGAACGAACACACTCTTGCCAGACATATTCGGCCCGGTGATGACCAGCAGACGGTTATCCTCGCCATCCAGCAAGGCATCATTGGGGACGAAGGGCTCCCCTTCGGGCATCATTCGCTCCACCACGGGGTGACGGCCCTCTTTTATCCGGATGAGGCTGCTTTCATCCACAGTGGGCTTCACATAGCCGTAGCGGGCAGCAGCCTCAGCCAGGGAGCAAAGGGCATCCAATTCGGCCAGGACTTGCCCAGCTTGCTGGAGGCGGTCAGTATGAGAGGCCACCTCCTGCCGGAGCCGCACGAAGAGCTCATATTCGAGCTCTTTAGCCCGGTCTTCAGCGGCCAGTATCTCCGTCTCCTTGGCCTTAAGCTCCGGGGTGATGAAGCGCTCGGCGTGGGTGATGGTGGCCTTGCGCTCGTAATCGGGCGGGACGAGGTGCAGGTTGCTTTTGGTCACCTCAATGAAGAAGCCGAAGACCTCATTGTAACGCACCCGCAGGTTCTTGATGCCGGTGCGCTCCCGCTCCCTGGCCTCATACTTAGCCAGCCAGGCCCGGTTCTCAGCAATCTTCTGGCGGAGGCGGTCTAATTCGGGGTGATAGCCGGAGCGGATGAGACCACCTTCCTTTACCAGGACCGGAGGGCTGTCCACCAAGGCATCCCGAATGAGAGAGGCAACATCTTGCAGGGGGTCAAGGATTTTGTTTAACTCCTGGAAACGGGAGGCTGTGGTGCGGTTGAGCACTTCTTTGATGGCCGGTATGCGCTCTAACGCCCGGCGTAAAGCCACCAGGTCACGGGCATTGGCACTGCCGAAGCCAATGCGTCCCACCAGCCTCTCTACATCGTGGAGGCCATCGAGGAGACGGCGCAAATCACCCCGCAGGAAATGGTCATTGACGAGGTTCTCCACCGCATCCAACCGCTTCTTGATAACTTCCACCTCCAAGAGGGGCCTGGTAATCCAGCGGCGGAGAAGCCTAGCCCCCATCGCCGTGACCGTATGGTCGAGCACCCAGAAGAGGGAACCCTTGGTCTCGCCCTCCCGGATGGTTCTGAGGAGCTCCAGGTTCCGGGAGGTGACGGCATCCAGGGTCATATATGAAGCGAGACTGTAAGTGCGCAGCCGTCGTAACTGGCCCAGGTCGGAGACCTGGTTCTCCTTGAGGTAATGGAGGGCGGCTCCGGCAGCACATACGGCTAGGGGGAGGTTATCGCACCCATAGGCCTCCAGCGATGCTACTTTGAAGTGCTTCAGGAGGCATTCCCTGGCAGCGTGGAGGGAGAAAGCAGCCTCGTCCTCGGGAGAAATGCGGGCTTTGCGGATTTCCAGAAGTCGGGCGATGAATTTTTCATCCTGAGCCAGGGATGGTGGAAGGACATATTCACTGGGACGGAGGCACTCCAATTCCTCCAACAGCCGTTCAAGGGCATCGGGGCCTTCGACCTGAGTGGTGGAAAATTCACCGGTAGAAAGCTCCACCGCTGCGAGGCCATAGCCCTCTTCGCCAGGGGCGATGGCAACGAGGAAGTTCTCTTCTTTCTCAGGCAACAGCCCTTCCTCAATGACAGTGCCAGGGGTGATAACCCGCACCACTTCCCGCTTGACCAGCCGCCGCACTTTGGAAGGGTCTTCCATCTGCTCGGCAATGGCGACCTTGTGGCCCTTTTCGATAAGCTTGGCGACGTAGGTTGTCAACTGGTGATGGGGGATACCACACATCGGGAGCTTCACCGTCTTGGAGAAGCGACGGGATGTGAGGACAAGCTCCAGTTCCCGGGAGGCAGTTTTGGCGTCTTCCTCAAACATTTCGTAGAAGTCCCCCAGCCGGAAGAGGAGGATGGCATCGGGATAGCGGGCTTTAAGCTCCCGGTATTGTTTCAGCATCGGGGTCATCTTAGCGGGCATTCACACCTCCACGAACTCCTTTAGCCCATTCAGGGCAATTCGCCAGGCATAGCTTCCCGGCATCATATCCTCTTAAGGATTTCCTCCGCCACCACCAGGCCCGAAGCTGAAGCTTGAACGAGTCCCCGGGTTACTCCCGCCCCATCTCCAGCGGCAAAGAGGTTTTGCACCTCGGTTTCCAGGGATGGGGTAAGCTTGAGCCGAGATGAATAGAATTTCACTTCCACGCCGTAGAGGAGCGTGTGGCGGGAATATACGCCTGGAACCAGTTCGTCTATTGCCTCCAGCATCTCCAGTATGTCCACGATATAGCGATAAGGCAACACAAGGCCCAGGTCGCCGGGGGTGGCGTCCCTCAATGTGGGGACAACAATGCTGCGGGAAAGGCGTTCGGGCGTGGAACGCCGTCCTTGCTCCAGGTCTCCCAGCCGCTGGACAATAACGCCACCTCCCAGCAGGTTCGCCAGCCGGGCAATGGATTTGCCGTAGGCGATGGGGTCTTTGAAGGGCTCGGTGAAACGCTTGCTGACCAGGATGGCAAAGTTGGTGTTAGCCGTCCTGTGGTTGGCATAGCTGTGGCCGTTAACGGTTATCACATCCCCGACATATTCTAACACGACCTCACCGTAAGGGTTCATACAGAAAGTGCGCACTTTGTCGTCGAAGGCCCGAGAAGTGTAAAGGAGTTTGCTTTCGTAAAGCACATTGGTTAGGGGTTCCATCACCACTGCCGGGACTTCCACCCTCACACCTACATCTACCGGGTTGCGGTCAAGGGAGAGGTTAAGCTGTCTCGCTATGCCTGAAAGCCAGGCCGCTCCTCCCCTTCCTGGAGCTACCACCACAAAATCCGCTTCGATAACAGTGCCCTCTTCGGTCTCCACGCCTACAGCCCGTGAATCTTCGGTGAGGATGCGGGTCACAGGGGTTCTCATCCGTATATTCACCCCTCTTGAAGCCAGTTCATCATGCATCCGGCATAACACCAAGCGGCAGTTTTCGGTGCCTATATGCCTAACGGGTACCGAGAGCAACCGCATCCCGGCCTTAGCCGCCTTTTTCTGAAGGCGTTCCACCTCATCCATATTAGTGCCGTAGACAGGGCTGGTAGCGCCAAACCGGGTGTAGATTTTGTCCACCTCTTCGATGAAGGCTTCAAGACGTTCGCCGTTTATGTAGTCGCCTAGATTCCCCCCTACTTCGGGTGAGAGGGTGAGCTTACCATCGCTGAAAGCCCCAGCTCCGCCCCAACCGGAGAGCACATTGCAGGGGTTGCAATGGGCACAATGCCCACCCGGCTGTTGAGCTGGACATCGTCGTTTTTCTATCTCGTTGCCTTTATCCACCATCAAAATCTTTAACTTCCGGGCTCGGCTTAATTTAAGGGCTGTGAAAATTCCCGCCGGACCTGCACCCACTATTATTACATCGAATTTCTCCCTCATACTCCCCCCAAGGAATTTAGCTGAGCCTGGGCCAGGGCTAAAAGCCCCGACCCGAGCAGTGAAAGCCCGCTGGAAGCGGGCTGTTTAGGGCGCTTCCAGCACCCTTTCTCCGCTCAGCCAGAGCTTTGAGGCCAGGGCTGAAAGCCCCGACCCGAGCAGTGAAAGCCCGCTGGAAGCGGGCTAACCAGGGCGCTTCCAGCTCCCTTTCTCCGCTCAGCCAGGAACTTTGAGCTCCCGGCCCTCCTGTTGGCGGCTATGCCAATATGAGCGAACGAGGGTGTTGAAAAACTCCGAGGTTGGAAATTACTCCGCAGGCTAGGGATAGAAAAAG
>DRAO01000094.1 GCA_011041825.1 Chloroflexota bacterium | reverse complement strand
TTCTAAGGGAAGCCATTTCCCTTGCACGGTTTGTAAACAAGGGCGGAGGCCTTTTGCGGGGAATTTTGCAATCCACTGTTATTAGCGACCCAGGGAGGAGGTATAGGATGAGGGGCAAAGCAGTTGTAGGTCAGTCAGGTGGTCCCACCGCTGTTATAAATAATACCCTGGTGGGAATAATTCACGAAGCAAAGGAGCACCCGGAGATAGAAGCCATCTATGGAGCCCTTCATGGCATTAAAGGGGTGCTGGAAGAGGATTTCATAGACCTAACACGGGAACCCCCCTCAGTGTTGGAGGGATTACGTAAGACCCCCGGTGCAGCCTTAGGCACCATAAGATATAAGGTAAAAGAAGAGGATTACGAACGCCTGCTCAAGGTCTTCAAAGCTCACAACATCCGCTACTTCTTCTACATTGGTGGGAACGATTCGATGGATACGGCCAACAAACTGAGCATATTAGCCGAGAAGGCCAATTACGAAATGCGGGTAATCGGCGTACCTAAAACCATAGACAATGACCTGGCTCATACTGACCACTGTCCGGGTTATGGAAGCGCTGCCCGTTTCGTAGCTATGGCTGTGCGGGATTCAGGTTGGGATACTATGGCGATGAGGTTCAACAGTCCCGTTAAGATCATAGAAGTTATGGGCCGCAATGCCGGGTGGCTAACGGGGGCTTCGGTTTTGGGCAAGGAACGAGAGGATGACCCCCCTCACCTCATCTACGTGCCCGAAAGGCCCCTCTCCCAAGAAAAACTTCTGCAAGATGTGGAAAGAGCTTACAAGCTCTATGGTTATGTGGTTATTGCTTTAAGCGAAGGCGTTTGCACCGAGGAAGGGGAACCTTTTGGGGGGAAGTTCGCACCAAAGGAGGTGGATGCTTTCGGGCACGTCTTGAAAGGCGGCGCTTCTGATGCGGCAGCTTCTATTATCAAAAATAAATTGGGACTCAAAGTTCGCATTGATAAACCCAATTATCTGTATCGCTCTTTTATGGCCTGTGCCTCGAAAGTTGATCTTGAGGAAGCTTACAGGGTGGGCAGAGCAGCCGTTAAAGCGGCTGTATCCGGGGAAACAGCCAAGATGGTGACTTTGATTAGGGAAGCCAACAACAATGGATACCGGGCTACCACTGGGCTAGTGGAATTGGAGAAGGTAGCTAACGTTGAACGACATATGCCTGATGAGTACATAAACCAGGAAGGCAATTTCGTCACCGAAGCCTTTATCGAATATGCTCGTCCTCTAATCGGAGAACCTCTGCCCCTCTACACTCGGCTCATAGGCGTAAGAGTACCCAAAAAGCTAACCGTATAGGAGGGAGAAATGCCCCTGGTAACCAGCAAGGAACTACTTCAAAGGGCCTTCGAGGAGCATTATGCCATTGGCGCTTTCAACGCCAATAATATGGAGCAGGTTCAAGCCATTATAGAGGCGGCCCAGGAGGAAAGAGCCCCCGTAATCCTTCAGGTAAGCCAGGGGGCTATCCGCTATGCAGGATTGGAAATGGCCGCTGGGATGGTAAAGATTGTGGCTTCGATGGTGGACATCCCTGTGGTGCTTCACCTCGACCACGGCACCAGCTTTGAGCAGAACATAAAATGCTTGAGGATAGGCTTTACATCCCTGATGTTCGATGGCTCCAAACTTCCCTTTGAGGAAAACGTGGCCATAACCAAAAAGGTATGCGATATAGCCCACATCGTCGGCATCCCTGTGGAAGCTGAGCTTGGCCGGGTGCTCAAGGCCTCGGATGGGGTTACCCCCGAGGAAGTCAAAGCAGCGATGACTGACCCCGACCAGGCCGCTGAGTTCATCCGCCTCACGGGAGCCGATTCCCTCGCCGTAGCCATAGGTTCTGTCCATGCTATGCAGGCCCGGGAGGCTTCCCTGGATATAGACCGCTTGAAGGCTATCAGGGATAAAGTGGGCATCCCCCTTGTCCTCCACGGCTCCTCCGGGGTAAAGCATGAGAGCATCCTCGAGGCCATTGAGAACGGAATCAGCAAGGTTAATGTGGCCACTTATCTGAACCAGGCCTTCGTCAGAGGGCTTAAGGAAGGCATCGAGAAAATGCCCAACGAGGTTGACCCCCGCAAGTTCCTGGCCATAAGCCGGGAATACGTCAAGGAAGCTGTGAGGGAAAAGATCAGGCTCTTCGGCAGCGCCGGGCGGATTGATTCCAGCGGGGGATTCGTGAGCCCGAGGAAGACCTTCACCGGCGTGAAGCTGGGAGGGACAGAAGAATAAGCAATTCGCTCTCCTAACAGGGGTGAAAGGTATTTCCGGGCAGCGATGAGCTTAACAGGGAAGGGTTGTTTCTTCGACGGCAGCTTTGCGCCGTCGAAGAAACAACCTTCCTCAGGTATTTTATTCCCGGCGGAAGCTGCTGCCCAGAAGAACAAGTCCTCTTCCCCTTTGCTATTGCCCCGAAGATGAAAGTTTTCCCCTTGTCTAACTCCCCTAAGTTGTTGTATAATACCTCGGCAGGAGATAAGGAGTGGGGAGATGAGCCCTATCCTGAACGAAGACAGCCTCTCTTTCGTCAGCCGAAGTGAGGAACAGACCCGGCGATTAGGGACCCGTTTGGGGTTACTTCTGGAGAAGGGGGACATCATATGCCTGGAAGGCCCCCTTGGCAGTGGTAAGACCTGTTTCGTCCAGGGGATTGGTAAAGGGATGGGCATAAAGGAGCCTATCACCAGCCCTTCTTTCATCCTCATAAGCGAGTATCATCCTTCCCCATCTACCCCCCCCTTGTATCACATTGATTTTTACCGGTTGGAGAACCCGGTAAAAGAAGCCCTGGCGTTGGGGATTGAGGAATACTTCTATGGCGAAGGGGTGTGCGTGATAGAATGGGCAGAGAGGGCTAAGGAGATAATCCCCCCTCAGAGGATGTGGATTACGTTCAAGTACGTGGGGCCAACTCACCGGCATCTCCTTATGGAAGCCCAAGGTGAGCGCTATCGGGAATTGCTGCGCCTCTTCAGACGCTCTGCCTTCGGTGTATAGGAGCAGGGACTATGCTTTTAGCCATTGATACCTCCACCAAACTTTCGAGTCTCGCCCTTTTCGATGGCGAAGAGATATTGGCTGAAGAGAGCTGGCATTCCTATAATAGTCATACGGTTCAACTTATGCCCCGCCTGATAAGGATGGTAGAAACGCATCGTGCCAGCCCTGAAGACTTAAGGGTGATAGCTGTGGCCTTGGGGCCGGGCTCATTCACGGGTTTACGGATAGGGCTAGCCGTAGCAAAAGGGTTAGCCCTAAGCTTGAACGCTGCCTTGGTGGGCATACCTACGTTGGATTTCCTCACCTATCCCTTCGCTTATCAATCCAAGGAAGTATGGGGGGTGCTTGAGGCTGGCAGAGACAGGATTTACACCGCAGGGTATAAAAGGGTGGGGAAGAAATGGAAGAGGTTGACGGAATATATGGCCCTCTACTGGGAGGAGCTTCCGGAGAAGATAGCGGGCAAACAGGTTATCTTCTGTGGGGAGATAAACCCCCGGGGTAAGGCTTTAATCAAAGAGCATTTTGGCAACAGGGCGATGGTGGCAGAACCAGCTTTCTCCATACGTAGGGCCAGCTTCCTGGCACAAATAGCTTACCAGCTCTGGAAGGCTGGCCATAGAGATGAGATAGCCTCTCTCTCCCCCATCTACCTTGGAGGAAGCTGTATATGATAAAGGGGTTCGTGATACGCCCTATGCGCCTGGATGACCTGGATGAGGTGATGGAGATAGAAAGGGCGGTATTTCCTATGCCCTGGAGCCTATCTTCCTATCGGTATGAACTTACCCAGAACGACAAAGGATATTACCTGGTGGCCCGTTTAAAAGGTGAAAAAGCCGAGGGATTACTGCTCGGTTATGGTGGATTTTGGTTGGTTCAGGATGAAGCTCATATATGCACCTTAGCTGTCAGACCTGGGTGGCGGCGTAAGGGATTGGGGGAGCTGATACTCATCTCCTTGCTGGACTGGGCAGTAGCGCTGGGAGCCAATGTGGCTACCTTAGAGGTCCGCATCTCCAACCGACCTGCCCAGAAATTATACTCCAAATACGGGTTTAAGATTGTGGGAAGGCGCAAGAGGTACTATGCCAATCAAGAAGATGCCCTCATAATGACTGCTTATGGGTTGACAAGCCCTCCTTTCCAAGGGATGTTAAGAGAGCGCAGGAAAGAGATACGAAGCAAATTGAGCCGACTTAAGGAGGAACGATGACTGAGCTGGAGAAACTCTACGAGGAAATCCGCAATTGCCACAAGTGCCGCTTGGCCGAAAGCCGCACCAATGCCGTGCCCGGCGAAGGGCCAGAGGATGCTCAGATTATGTTCATAGGCGAAGCCCCTGGGTTCCATGAAGACCGCCAGGGCAGGCCCTTTGTAGGGGCCGCAGGCCGGTTTCTCGACCAACTCTTGGAGAGCATAGGCATCAAGCGGGAAGAGGTCTACATATGCAATGTGATAAAATGCCGTCCCCCCGGGAATCGAGACCCCCTGGCGGACGAGATAAAAGCCTGTGCTCCTTATCTCGACCGCCAGATTGAGATTATAAAGCCCAGGCTCATCGTAACCTTAGGGCGCTTCTCCCTGGCCAAGTTCCTGCCCAAGGCTTCCATCTCTAAAGTTCACGGCCAACTTATACGGGTTGGTGATTTAACCTGTTACCCGGTTTTCCACCCGGCTGCGGCCCTCCACCAGCCCAGATGGAAATCAGCGGTGGAAGAAGATTTCAGGCGTATTCCGGAGATTCTGAAACAGCTCGATAAGCTGGAAATCGAAGATGAGACGAAAGCCAAACAACTCAGCCTGTTTGGGCTGTGATTAACGGCCTTTCAACCCCTCTTCAATCATCCGGCGCACGTCCTCTTCGCTGACCATTGGCACACCCAGTTCCTTAGCCCGGTTGTACTTGGTGGCTCCGGGGGCTTCGCCCACGATGAGGTAATTGGTCTTGCGGCTCACGCTGCCGGTGACCTTGCCGCCGTAGCGCTCGATGAGGGCGGCGAATTCCTCCCTGGGCACCGAGAGCGTGCCGGTGATGACGAAGGTGAGCCCGGCCAGCGGCTTGGCCTCCTCTTCAACTTTGACCTCCTCAGCCATCCGCACCCCGGCCCTGCGGAGCTTTTCGATGATCTCCCGGTGGCGGGGGCGGGAGAAGAAGTCCACCACGCTCTTGGCAATCCGGGGGCCGATGCCTTCGATTTGCTCCAGCTCCTCCTCGGTGGCGGCCATCAGCCGGTCTATGGAGCCGAAGTGCTTGGCCAGGATTTGAGCCACCACGGCGCCCACATAGCGGATGCCCAGCCCCGTGAGCACCCGCCAGAAAGGCTGTTGCTTGGAGGCTTCGATGGCCGTCAGCAGGTTGTTCGCTTTCTTCTCGGCGAAGCCTTCCAGCTTGAGGAGGTCTTCG
>DRAO01000196.1 GCA_011041825.1 Chloroflexota bacterium | reverse complement strand
TCTTGAAAGATACCCGCCCTGCCCACATCATATCCATACGGATTTACGCTTCCGGTTGGAATTACGAGAGTATGGTCTCCGAAGTCGGTTTAATCGTCCAGTAGGTATTCTATACTGGAGTCTGGCGATTTTGAAAACGCGCAAAAAGCTTAAAAGCGGACGCAGGTTCTCGCAAGCTTCGCACACAGATTTCTAATATTTTCAAGGATTATCTGAGAAAATCTGCGTGAATCTGCGTCCAAAGTAAGATTCGCCAGAGTCCAGTTCTATATTGAAAAAACGGAGCTTATGCAAGGAGGAAGCTATGAGGAAGAAGACCATACGAGATGTAGATGTCAAAGGCAAGCGTGTTTTGGTCCGGGTGGACTTCAATGTCCCCTTGGCTGACGGCAAGGTGGCCGATGACCGCCGCATCCGTGCTGCGCTCCCCACCATCCAATACCTTTTGGACCACGGGGCTGCCGTCATCCTTATGTCTCACCTGGGGCGGCCTAAGGGCAAAGTGGTACCGGAGCTGCGGATGGACCCCGTGGCTGAACGGTTATCGCAGCTCCTTGGCCAACCCGTGAGGAAGCTGGATGACTGCATCGGCCCCGAGGTGGAGGCAGCGGTGCGGGCGATGAAGCCCGGCGATGTCATTTTGCTGGAGAACACCCGCTTCCACCCTGAGGAGAGGAAAAACGACCCGGAGTTTGCCCGTAAGCTTGCTTCGTTGGCCGACCTCTTCGTCAACGATGCCTTTGGCACCGCTCACCGGGCTCACGCTTCCACCGTGGGGGTAGCCCGGTATCTCCCCGCAGTGGCCGGGTTCCTGATGGAACGGGAACTGCGTTTCCTGGGACAGGCTTTGGAAAGCCCCGAGAGGCCCTTCGTGGCCTTGCTGGGTGGAGCCAAGATTTCGGATAAAATTGGGGTCATCCGCAATCTGCTCTCCAAGGTGGATGCCCTTCTTATCGGCGGAGGGATGGCAAACACCTTCTTCAAAGCTCAGGGCTATAAAGTAGGTGATTCCCTGGTGGAGGATGAGGCTATAGATACGGCTAAAGGGCTTCTGGATGAAGCAGGTGACAAACTCATCCTGCCGGTAGATGTGGTCATAGCCGATAAGGTTGCTCCTGATGCAGCCGTTAAGACCATAAAGGTGGGTGATGTGCCTGCCGGTTGGCGTATATTGGACATCGGTCCTGAAACCGTGGAATTCTTCAAGGGCAAGCTTCAGGGCGCAAGGACCGTGGTTTGGAATGGGCCGATGGGCGTGTTTGAAGTGGAACCTTTTGCCAAGGGCACCTTCGCCATAGCCGAAGCCCTTGCTGAGTTGGAAGGGGCTACCGTCATCGTGGGTGGCGGTGATTCGGCAGCGGCGGTGGAGAAAGCCGGTGTTGCCGACCGCATCACCCATGTTTCCACCGGAGGCGGTGCCAGTCTGGAATTTCTGGAGGGTAAAGAGCTTCCCGGCGTGGCAGCATTGGAGGATTTGTGAGGGTTTCACACGAGGGCTTTTGCCGCCGTGTGAAAACCCCTTTGTTAGAGGTGGGGGACCTTGGGAACGTTATTGCGCTTTACGCTTAAACGCACGCTCAATATCATCTTGGTATCCCTGGGCATCGTTTTCTTCATCTCCCTGGCGATGCGGATGAGCTATAATTCCTATGCCCCTAAGCCGGATTATCGCCTCCTCGTTCACAGCAAGTTTGCCCTTGAGGAGAGCCTCAACTTCATAAAAGGGGCTATCCATTGCGATTTCGGGGAGGTCCAGGAGCGAACCCGCACCATCCCGGTGAGCCACGTGCTCCTCGACACCTATCCTAAGAGTATGGGGCTCATTGCCATCTCGCTGGTCGGGGCTTGCATAGCCGGGGTTATCACCGGGACATTGGCTGCCCTTTCCCGAAGGGCTTCCCTGGGCCTCATAACGGTCTCGGTGCTGGGCATATCCATCCCCAGCTTCTTCGCTGCCTTTCTCCTTCAACGGGGGGTGATTTGGATAACCCAAAACTTCCACGTCAGGCTTGTGCCGGTGGGAGGCTTTGGGTGGGATACGCACCTGGTGCTTCCCGCTCTGGTGTTAGCAGCCAGGCCCCTGGCTCAAATTACCCGCATCTCCTACATTACTTTGGATGAAATCTTGCGCCAGGATTACATCCGCACGGCAAGGGCCAAGGGCTTGCCTCCCTGGGATGTGCTATGGGGCCATGCATTGAGGAATGCGGCCATCCCTATCCTCACTTCCATCGGCGTTTCCCTGCGTCTTTCCCTGGGCAGCCTGCCTGTGGTCGAATACTTCTTCGGCTGGCCTGGGTTGGGGAAGAAGCTAATTGAGGGCATCCAAGGCGGACATACGGGACTTGTCATCACACTGGCCTTGGCCCTCGGCATCACCTTTATGCTGGTAAATCTGAGCCTCGATGTGCTTTACCGAGTTGTTGACCCTAGGCTGAGGGAAGAGACAGGGTTGTGAGCTTATGCATAAGGTTACGAGCAGGCGGGAATTTTTGGGCAGAGCATTGGCGGCGCTGGGAAGTTTCTGCACCCTGTGGGTTTTAGGGAGCTGTAAGTGGATGCAATCCCTCGGTGACCCTGCGAAAGTTTCCCCCAGGGAGATCCGCTTTTACCGCCCGCTGGCAGAAAAGGCCGCCCAATGCGGGGTCTGTTTCCGCCGTTGCGTTATAAAAGAGGGCAGGCTGGGCTTCTGTAACAATGTGAAAAACGTGGGCGGGCGACTATACAGCCTGGTTTACGGCCATCCCTGCGCCCTAAACGTAGACCCCATTGAGAAAGAGCCCCTTTTCCATATGCTCCCTGGCTCCACCATCTTTTGCTCCGCCACAGCAGGATGTAACTTCCGCTGCCAGTTCTGTCAGAACTGGGAGATCTCCCAGAGGACGATGTGGGAGCTCATCAATTTCGATGTTTCGCCCGGCGAGGTGGCTCAGAGAGCTGTGGAAGAAGGCTGCCGGGCTGTTTCCTTCACTTATAACGACCCCATCGTCTTCTATGACTTTATGTACGATGTGGCCGTGCAGGCTCGCCAGCGAGGGTTAAGGGCCATCTTCCACACCAATGGCACCCTTAATCGGGAGCCCCTTCTGGCATTGCTGGAGGTTATGGACGCCGCCGTCATTGACCTTAAGGGCTTTACCACCAAATTTTACCGCCGCTATTGTGGCGGGGAATTGATACCGGTGTTAGACACCCTTGTTCGGATTCGGGAAACAGGAGTTCACCTGGAAGTAGTTAACCTGGTGATACCAACCTTGAACGATGATCTGGATGAAATCCGCCAGATGTGCCGATGGATAAGGGGCAATTTGGGCGATGATGTGCCGTTGCATTTCATCCGGTTCTTCCCCGCCTATAAACTCCACCGCCTTCCACCGACTCCGGTGGAAACTCTGGAAGCAGCGGTCCAAATTGCCGATGAAGAGGGGTTGAAGTTCGTGTACATCGGCAATGTGCCGGGGCACCGGCGCAACAGCACCTTCTGCCCTCGCTGCGGGAAGTTGCTGGTGGAACGGATGCATTTCTTCACATTGAGGGTGAACCTCAAGGAAGGGAAGTGCCCCTACTGCGGGGAGCCAATTCCGGGGATTTGGGCGTAGGGGATTTGCTTCTCACAAAGGGCGTACTTTGATAGCCCCTGGACCGGGGACCGGGCAATTGAATTCGCAAATGCCGCAACCCACACAAAGCTCTTCGATAACCTGGGGGCACTTAACGGTGACCACTTCCCCTAATTTGTTCACCGCCTCAACCTTCACCAACTCTATGGCTTTCCGGGGCAAAGGACAGGTCTTCACGCATACCTCGCAAGGTTGCAGATGCGCCCAGGCAAGGCAACGGCTGGCATCCACTATGGCCTTCCCGATGACGGTTGCACGCTTTTCCTCCAGGCTTAGGGCAGGGATGGCTCCCGTAGGGCATACGGCTCCACAGGCATTGCAATTGTAGCTGCAATAACCAATGCGGGGCACAAACACTGGGGTCCACAGCCTCTCCAGCCCGGATAAATCCGGCTGAAGTGCTCCTGTGGGGCATACTTTCAAGCATTCTCCGCAGCGAACGCAGCGGGAAAGCAGGCTCTCCTCGGTGGCTCCCGGAGGGCGTAGTTGCCTTGGGGATGGCAGAGCCTTTGCCAGCAACAGGGCCGTAGCCCCGGCTATGACCGATGCCAGGAACATCCGCCTTTCAGGGAGATGGGGGCTCCGTATACCCGAAATCCGCTCAATAGAAATGGCCTGGCGAGGGCAGCGCTCATAGCAGTTCAAACACACGATGCATTCGGCAGGGTCGGAGGTTAAAGGGTTCTCCGGGCTTATAGCCTCCATAGGGCATAGCTCGACGCACAGGCCGCATTCAGTGCAGTTTTCCCCCACCCGGCGGTGGAAAGCCGCTGCTTTGGAGATAAGCCCCAGCAGCGCTCCCAACGGGCAGAGGTATCTGCACCAGAAGCGAGGGGCAAACAAGTTCAGCGTTAGGATGGCAAGGAGGGGCAAGGCCATCACCAGCCCATTAACAGGCAAAACTGGCCGAACCTTCAACACAAGGACATCCAAGAAGCGCATCAGGATAGTGATGGGGTCCAAACTGCCCAACAAGGAAACCTTTGCTACGGCGGAGAATAGCAATGCCCCCAAGAGCACATATTTAGCCTTGCGCCACCAGGGAGGGGGCTTTCGGCCTTTTCGAGGGGATGGGAAAATGTCAAGGAGGGTTCCAACGGGGCACACCCATCCACACCACACCCGTCCGACCAGCAAGGTGATGAGCAAGGTCAGGAGGGCGAGGGGTAGTATAACGGTGCGAGAAGCCAGGCCGGTGATCAGGGCCACCAGGGGGTCAACCCGGAAGAACAGGTTTACAGGGAGGGCGCTGCTGAACCGGGGTGTGGTGAGGGCGAAGAGGGTCAGGAATCCTGTCAGGCTCACGTATTGAACGATCCTGCGGATGATTAACCATTTCCCTTTTGGGATCGTTGAAGAAATGTTAGAATGAATCAACCCTGGCCCCCTATCCCGGACAAGCCCAATCGGGACTATGACCTCTCCGGTTGGGCTTTCTGGCTATGGAAGTATAGCACACATCAATCCGACTGACAAGGATAAAGTGCATTCGGAAGGGCTTCGGCAATCCAATGTCCGAACTCCTGCCCGAATCTCAGCCCGACCGATCGTGCGTGCGTGCGTCGTCGTCGATTTGTCTGAAAGGGCAAGATGTGGTAAAATAATTTTGTCAAGTGAATATGTGTCCGTCTTGTTGCCCCTGTAGCTCAAGAGGATAGAGCGACGGCCTCCTAAGCCGTCGCTGTAAAAGGGGAGGCAAAGTAGCGGACAAACAGCCGAATATGGTAAAGCAGAAAAGCCCTCGGACGGCTGTTTGTCCGAGGGCTTTTTAGTTTGGGGAACCTGCTATGGTGCTCGAAGAGTTCATAACCTTGGAAGAGGCGGTGAGGAAATACAATTTAGACAAAGCCCTCTTGACCGAGCTGGCTGAAAGC
>DRAO01000353.1 GCA_011041825.1 Chloroflexota bacterium | reverse complement strand
GATGGGCCATTCTTTGGGCATTTCCCTGAGCAACAGGGCCACTGCTCGCATTAATTCCCACACTCCCTCCCCGGTGGCGGCGGAGATGGCATAGATGCCATAGCCTCTTTCCAGCATTTTTTCCTTCACAGATGGCCAACGCTCCCTGACTTCGGGGATGTCCATTTTATTGAAGGCCACAATCTGGGGTTTTGCCGCCAGGCGCTCGCTGAAGAGAGCTAGCTCCTTATTTATATCCTCGAAATCCTTAAGGGGATCAAGGCTGAGGCCGTCTAGGAGGTGGATTATCACCCGGGTGCGCTCTATATGGCGCAGGAACTTATGACCTAGCCCTGCTCCTCGATGGGCTCCCTCGATGAGGCCAGGGATGTCAGCCAGGACAAAATCATAATCGCCAACGGTCACAACCCCGAGGTTGGGTTCCAAGGTGGTGAATGGATAAGGGGCAATCTTGGGGCGGGCAGCGCTAACCGATGCCAGCAAGGTGGATTTGCCAGCGTTAGGCACGCCCACGATGCCCGCATCGGCTATGAGTTTGAGCTCCAAATAGAGCCATCGCTCCTCACCGGGTTCCCCTTTTTCCGCAAAGCGGGGGGCCTGGTTGGTGGGAGTTGCGAAAGCGGCATTGCCCCTGCCGCCTCTGCCCCCCCTCGCTACCAATACCTTCTGACCGGGCTCCACCAGGTCCGCTATTAATTCGCCCGTCTCTGCATCCCTGACCACCGTGCCCGGAGGCACGGGGATGTACAGGTCCTCCCCGCTCTTCCCGGTCTGATTCTTGCCCCGTCCATGCTGCCCTCGCCCTGCTTTGAAATGGGAGCGTTTCTTGAAATTAACCAGGGTGTTGAGGTGAGGGTCAACCACTAAGTAGATATGCCCTCCCCGCCCTCCGTCTCCGCCGTTAGGGCCGCCAAAGGGCACGAATTTCTCCCTGCGGAAACTCACGCATCCGTTTCCACCGTCTCCACCCTTCACGTAAATCTTGGCTTCGTCGAAGAACATCCCATCCCCCTACAGAAATTAACGGCGTCTTTCCACCTAACGCTCCGCCGATTAAAAAGCGATTCGCTCCTGTTTACAAGATTGCACAGAAGGAGGAGCTTTCCTTCGACACCGAATTGCCATTTCCTCCCCCTACAGCAGGAGCAAAGCCGGAGTGCCGCTTCACTAAGGATACAGGATGTACATAAAGTTGTCAAGCGGACGTTGACAAAACCCCTTTAACCCAGTAAAATGGTTTTAACAATGTTGCCTCCTCTTTTCCCTTGAGGCGATATACCTTCCCTCACATAACCACGGTTAAGTGGGGGCCTCTCATCAGATGTCGTCGGCAGCTGAGGTAGTGGTAACATAAAGGGGAAGCCCTGTCCCCAAGATAAATAAAGAAAGGAGAAAAGCCAGATGAGATCACGAAAAAGCCGTCTAATAGTAAACATAATCGTGTGCTTAATGCTCCTGTTGCCCTTTTTAGGAAGCAGTGCACAGGCCCCTGCCGAAGGTCCTACCCCTCAACTGGCACTGCCGGTAAAGCGACCGCTCCACACCAAAGGCTTCATCCCGCCCCCGGTGGACCTCTCCCACCTTACTGGCCGAGAAATGCCCAAAGCCTTCCTCCAGCAACCGCTCCCCTCCAAATGGGATTGGCGTGACCAGGGGAAGGTAACCCCGGTGAAAAACCAGCTTGGTTGTGGTTGCTGCTATGCCTTCGCCAGCATCGGCAACTTTGAATCCAAGCTTATGGTGGACGGCCAACCTGCCTATGACTTCTCCGAGAACAACGCCAAGGAATGCAACTGGTATGAAACTGCGGATATCAACGGCGGAACCAGTTGCAGCGGAGGGGATTACTTTATGCTGGCGAACCTGTTCTCCAAAAAGGGCGTTGTGGATGAGTCGTGTGACCCCTACGTGGCTTCTGATGTGGATTGCAAGACCACCTGCCTTTACCGGAAGACCCTCCTGGACTGGCGCATCATCTCCGGTGGCACAGTTCCGCCCACGGATGTGTTAAAGCATTACATCTACAACTACGGCCCAATCTATACGGCCTTGTATGCGGGCCAGGGAGATGCCTGGGAACATGAGTTTAACTATTACGATGGCTCCTACACCCTCTATTACACAGGCCCAGGAACCCCCAACCACGCCGTGTTAATCGTCGGATGGGATGATGACCTCCCCCACGCAGGCGGCAAAGGAGGGTGGATAGTGAAGAACAGCTGGGGCACCGGCTGGGGAGATAACGGCTACTTCACAATCGCCTACGGTTCCGCCAAAATCGGCTCGTATGCCTCGTTTATGTATGCCTGGCAGGATTACGACCCTTACGGTGAGCTTATGTACTACGATGAAGGCGGTTGGACGCTGAGCCTGGGATACGGCAACACCACGGGATGGGGTATGGCTAAGTTCATCCCCACCAAGGATACTTACCTCACACGGGTGGAATTCTGGACCACCGATGCCACAACGGATGTGGATCTCTACGTCTATGATGGCCCCAACCGCACCAATCTGCTCTGGCAGAGCCTGGATCACTCCTTTGATGAACCCGGATACCACTCGCTGCCTGTGACTCCCCCATTACCGCTGACAGCTAATGATGACTTCTTCGTGACCATAAAATTCACCAATAAGGTTTACACATACCCCATTCCTATGGATTACTACGGCCCTAAAGCACCGGGATTTACCTACGTAAGTAATAATGGGACCTTCTGGAGTGAAGCTTCTAAGGATGTAGCCATCCGGGCCCGCACAAGCACCAACATCAATCCAGTACCCGACGTAAGCATCATCAAGCAGGTTCCCAACCTGGATTTCAAGCCCGGTGACCCCATCACTTTCACCCTCACCATAGACAATATCGGTAACAAATTGGCAGAACAAGTGGCTGTCACCGACATCGTACCTTCAGAAGTGTTGAATCCCTCCTTCGCTAGCACGCTTCCCATCACACCAACGGGCACCCAGAAATACGTATGGGATGTGGGCTCCCTATACCCCGGGCAAACAGGGGTAATAACCATCTATGGCCAACTTGACCCCAGCCTCGCAGCGGATTTCATCCTCCTCAATTGGGCCTATATCTCGGCCCTGAATGACGCCTCCCTTAACAACAACAGGAGTGCGGCCATAGTGGGAGGGTATAAAGTCTTCTTGCCCCTGGTTTTGAAGCAGCACTAGGCTAAAGGAGCCAGTTCGAAGGATAAGACCTGTTCACACACTGACACAGGAGGTGCTTCAATATGGCAAAAGTCATCGTTGTATCCCATACCCATTGGGACAGAGAGTGGTACCTCCCCTTCGAGAAATTCCGCTACCAATTGGTCCGTTTGGTGGATAAATTGCTAACGATCCTGCGCAAAGATAAAAGGTACAGGCACTTCCTCCTCGACGGGCAGGCGGTACTCGCCGAGGATTACCTGGAGATCAGGCCCGAAAACGAAGCCCGATTCCGTGAGGAGGTGGCCAAAGGGCGCATCGGCATCGGCCCCTGGTACACTATGCCCGACGAATTCCTGGCCGGGGGCGAGGCCATCGTCAGGAACCTGCTGATGGGCCACAAGCTGGGCCGCAAGCTCGGCGGGGTGATGAAGATCGGCTACCTGCCCGACCCCTTCGGCCACGTGGCCCAGATGCCCCAGATTTTGAGGGGCTTCGGGATTGATTGCGCCTTCCTGGCCCGGGGCGTTGACCCTCTTCAAACGGAGTTCTATTGGGAAGCCCCCGATGGTTCCAGAGTGCTCACCCATTGGTTCGCTGCCGGATACTGCAATGCCTCTCTGCTCCCTCCAGAACCAGAGAAATTTGCTAGAGGACCTTTCAGAGGGCTCAATAGCCTCCTGGATTTCCTCCTCGCCAAGGCTTCCACGGACACCATCCTCTTGATGAACGGTTGCGACCATATGGGGCCTCAGGATGACCTCCCTCAAGCCCTCGAGGCCCTGAACCAGAAACTCGGCCACAATTTCGTCCACGGGACTTTGCGGGAGTTCGCCTCCCGGGTCAGGCAATGCAATCCCAAACTGGAAACCATCCGGGGTGAGCTCCGGAAGGTCCGCTTTGCCCCGTTGCTGCCTGGCGTGCTCTCCTCCCGCATTTACCTCAAGCAACGGAACCACGCTGTACAAACCTTGCTGACGGCTTATGCCGAGCCTGTTGCCGCCTTCGCTTGGAGCATAGGGGAAGAATATCCCGCCGCCTTCCTGGAGTGGGCGTGGAGGCTGGTGCTCAAGAATCACTTCCACGATTCCATCTGCGGTTCCTCGGTTGACCAGGTGCATCGGGAGATGATGCCTCGTTTTGACCGGGCCGAACAGATTGCCGAGGAGATAACCGAGGATTACCTGAAGCGAATTGGCCGCCAGATAGCCATAAAGGATGAAGGCATACCCCTGCTGGTGTTTAACCCTACCCCTTACCGGCAGACAGGCAAGGTAAGGGTGTGGGTTGAGCCCAGGAAAGAGGTGCCCCGTGGGAAGGGTCGTAAGGTGGGGGGTGAGGATTTTGACTTGGAAAAGAGTACTCTGTTTGATTCCAAGGGCAATTCCATCCCCTTCCAGATAGATGGCCGCAGGTTGTTCAGCTATGACATCCTGAACGGGGCCAAGCATATCGAGCGGATTGGCCTCACATTTGTGGCAAAGGACATCCCTCCCTTCGGATACCGGGTATACCTGCTACGTACCTCTGGCCCCAAGCCCCCTCAGGGCAGCAGCCTGCTCAGGGGCGAGAGGAAGATGGAAAACGAATTCTATGAGGTAGAAGTCAATGACGACGGCACCCTGACCGTGCTCGATAAGGAAAGCGGTGTAGTTTACCGGAACCTCGGTTACTTTGAGGATTCAGGCGATGCCGGGGATGAATATGACTACAGCCCCCCTGATTCCCAAGAGGTTCTGAACACTCAAGGGCTCCCGGCGGAGATAGAAGTGGCGGAAGATGAGCCTGATTGGGCCACCATCCGCATCCACCGCCTGTTCCACTTACCGAAAGGCTTAAGCCCTGACCGACGGGCAAGGGCCAGGGAAAAGGTAACCTGCGAGATCACAAGCTATGTGACCCTTCAAAGGGGTGTACGGCGCATCGAGATACGAACCGTTGTGGATAACAGGGCCCGTGACCACCGCCTGCGGGTGGCCTTCCCCACCGGCATCCATACCGAGGAATCCATCGCCGAAAGCGCCTTTGCCGTGGTGCGCCGGCCCGTAGCCTTGCCTCAGGATTTCGGCCCTGTCGAGAGCCCCGCTCCCACCCATCCTCAGGAGCGCTTCGTAGCTGTAGAAGGGAAAGGCCAAGGCCTTGCCATTATCAACAAGGGCCTGCCCGAGTACGAGGTTACCGAGGACGGGATTATCTACCTAACCCTCTTGAGATGCATAGGCTGGCTCTCCAGGGATGACCTGAAAACCAGGCGGGGCCACGCTGGCCTTGCTTGCAGAGTGCCCGAGGCCCAGTGCCTGGGACAATATACCTTTGAGTATGCCCTGGTGCCCTATG
>DRAO01000064.1 GCA_011041825.1 Chloroflexota bacterium | reverse complement strand
GGTGGGCGGCTACGTGGCGGGGAAGAAGAACGTGGTGGAATGGCTCCGCCAACGGGGCAGACCCTTCCTCTTCTCCAGCGCTGTGACCCCGGCGGACGTGGCGGCCTGCATCGCCGCCGTGGAGATGCTGGAGGAATCTACCGAACTGGTGGATAAGCTGTGGGAGAACACAAACTACTTTAAGACGGAGATGCGCAACCTGGGCTTTGCTACCGGCAAGAGCGTCACTCCCATCACGCCCATTATGCTGGGCGAGGCCAAGCTGGCGCAGGAGTTCTCCCGCCGCCTGTTCGAAGAAGGCGTCTTTGCGATGGCCATCGGCTACCCCACCGTACCCCGAGGCAAGGCCCGCATCCGGGTGATGATTTCCGCCTCTCATAGCCGGGAGGATTTGGATAAGGGACTGGAGATTGTTGCCAAGGTGGGGAAGGAATTAGGGGTCATTTAGCATTTTACGTGGCGGCGGTGGAAGTTGCCGCCACGTAAAACAAAGCGATGGAGGTGATGACCGTGCTTAGTTCTGTGGAGAAAGAAAAGTTAGCTTCTAGGGCCAGGGAGATTTACAATCGCAAATACCGCAAGGAATTGGAAACTACAGAGCGCGGCAAGGTTGTAGCCATTGAAGTGGAAAGCGGTGAAATCTTCCTGGGGCGGACGGCTTTGGAAGCTGGATTGAAAGCTCGTGAGAAATACCCCGATAAGATTTTTTACTTCATAAAAGTGGGATATCCTGCTGTGCACTCCTTGGGAATGCAGATGTTGATAGATAAAGTGGCAGTGTTTGACCTCAAAAGAATGCGGATTGAAGTGCAAGAATGAGGGTCGCCATAATCCACGACTGGCTAAACCAATACGGCGGTGCCGAGATAGTGCTCGAAGCCCTCAAGGAGATGTTCCCAGAGGCCCCCATTTACACCTCTATGTATTGGCCTCAGGCAATGCCCGATTTCTACCGGGGCTGGGACATCCGCACCTCGTTTATGGACAAGCTCCCTTTCGTCAAAACCCACCACCAGCCTTTCTTACCATTATACCCTCTGGCTTTCGAGGGCTTCGACCTCTCCGGTTACGATGTGGTCATCTCCAACAAGAGCGGGTTTTGCCATGGGGTCATCACCCCATCCGAGACCATCCACATCTGCTATTGCCTTACGCCCACCAGGTTCGTGTGGAATTATCACGGTTATATAAGGCGGGAGGGACTTGGACGAGTGGCCCGCTGGCTGCTTCCGCTTTTTCTCAATTACTTGCGCACCTGGGACAGGTTAGCCGCCGACCGAGTGGACTTCTTCGTGGCTATTTCGCAAGAGGTGAAGAAGCGCATCGCTAAATATTATAAGCGGGAGAGCGAGGTCATCTACCCGCCTGTCTACACCGACCGCTTCCAGCCCTCGCCTGAACAGGACGATTACTTCCTCGTAGTCTCCCGGCTGATACCCTACAAGCGCATAGACATCGCCGTGGAAGCCTTCAACCGCTTGGGACTGCCCCTGCTCATTGTGGGGGAAGGGCGTGACCGCAAGGCCCTGGAGGCGATGGCGGAGCCCAACGTGCGCTTCCTGGGGCGGGTCTCCGGTGGAGAATTGGCCCGCCTCTACGCCCGTTGCCAGGCCCTCATCTTCCCCGGACGGGAAGATTTCGGCATTGCACCGGTGGAAGCCCAAGCCGCCGGAAGGCCTGTCATCGCTTATGCCGCCGGAGGCGCCTTGGATACGGTGATAGAATGCGAGACAGGGCTTTTCTTCTATGAGCAAACCCCCGAAGCCTTATCCGAAACCGTGCGGGAATTTATGCGATATAGCGATGCCTTTGACCCTGAGGTCATCAGGGCTAATGCCCTGCGGTTCGATGTGAGCAGGTTTAAGGAAAGGATGCAGGGGTTGGTGAAGATGGCTCTCCACTCCCTGCCGGAGAGGTACGAGATGGTAACAGCCAGGCTTAAGCAGAAGAGGAAGAAATGGAGGGAATTGTAACACAAGATGGGGATTTATGCACTTCGCTCATATTGGAGCCTGGGCCAGGGCTAAAAGCCCCGGCCTGAGCAGTGAAAGCCCGCTGGAAGCGGGCTAACCAGGGCGCTTCCAGCGCCCTTTCTCTGCTCAGGCGGGAGCTTTGAGTTCCCGGCCCTCCTGTTGGCGGCTATGCCAATATGAGCGTATGCACTTTAGAGCAGGAATTAAGAAGATGAAACCTTGGGAAAGGAAAGTCATCCGGGTCATCAATTTGTTCATCTATCACCTGGCAAAGCATTGGCTTTTATTGGTAAACTTGGCAGTGGCCTTATATGTATTTCCGGCCATTGGAGCCCCTCTCCTTATGTGGAACCATTATGAGCGCCCGGCAAGGGCCATCTACTTCTTCTACAGCTTTGCCTGCCATCAATTGCCAGAGCGCTCTTTCTTCATAGGCCCTCACCTCACTTATTCCTTGGATGAAATCCGCAATTTCATAGGTGAACAGGCTGATTCAGTTATTCAACGGCGCCGTTTCATCGGCAATGAAGAGGTGGGGTATAAGATGGCAATGTGCCAGCGGGATATTGCCATCTACCTCACAATCCTGATGGCCGGAATAGCTTTCACCTTTGTGAGGAAGCGATTGGAACCCTTATCCTTCCGTTCATTCCTGGTGCTTTGCATCCCCATAGCCGTAGATGGGATAACTCAGCTTATGGGATTGCGGGAGAGCACTCCCCCGGGGCGGGTTTTCAGCGGCGCCCTCTTCGGAATAGCTTTGGTGTGGTTGACCTACCCCCGGCTGGAGATGGCTTTTGAGGAGATACGAAAGGCGGCAGCCACGAACTTGGGGAGGACGCTCATCAGACAAGATGAGAATGACACTTTTTCAACAACCTCCCGTTGACAAAGATTTATCGCTGGTTATAATGGAGTTAAAGTAAAAGGCAGGTTTGACTGATCGCCCAAGAGGAGGCTGATGATGGACCACGTCCTGGGCCTGAGATGCGTGCTATGTGGCAAGGAATACGAGGTAGATGAGGTCCTTTATGTCTGTCCTGACCATAGAGATGATGGCATTCTGGATGTCATCTACGATTATCGCCTTATCTCCAGGAACATCAACCCCAGGAGTTTGGCACGTAATCCCGACCACAGCATCTGGCGTTATAAACCCCTCCTCCCGGTCCAGCCTGATAGTCCTGTCCCACCTCTGACGGTGGGCTGGACGCCCCTCTACCATGCTAAACGTCTGGGACAAAAGCTGGGGATGCCCCATCTATACGTTAAGGATGAAGGACGCCAACCCACTGCTTCCCTTAAGGACAGAGCCAGCGCCGTAGGGGTGGTAAAGGCAATGGAATTGGGCAAAGAGGTGATAGCAGCGGCCAGCACCGGCAATGCTGCTTCATCTCTGGCAGGCATTACCGCCAGCGTGGGTTTAAAAAGCATCATCTTCGTACCCCGCACCGCTCCCCAGGGTAAAATTGCCCAGCTTTTGGTTTACGGGGCCACCGTGCTAGCTGTGGATGGCACCTATGATCAGGCCTTCGACTTGTGTTTGGAAGCATCTAAGGAGCAGGGGTGGTACATCCGTAATACCGCCTATAACCCCTATCTATCTGAGGGTAAGAAGACAGCGGTCTACGAAATATGCGAACAATTGGGTTGGGATGCTCCCGATTGGATTTTCGTAAGCGTAGGTGACGGATGCATCATTGGAGGGCTGGGGAAAGGATTGAGGGACCTGGCTGCCCTCGGATGGATTGAGAAAATGCCCCGGCTTATGGGTGTCCAGGCCGAGGGTTCTGCTGCCCTCTATAATGCCTGGAAGAAAGGAACCGAGGAGGTAGAACCGGTAGAACCTCACACCATTGCCGATTCCATCTCGGTAGGGTTGCCTCGTGACCGCATAAAGGCCCTGCGGGCTGTGCGGGATACAAACGGCGCTTTTATCACCGTCAGCGATGAGGAAATCCTGGCAGCTATGCGGATGTTAGGCCAGAGTATGGGCGTCTTTGCCGAACCTGCTGGGGCGGCTCCCCTTGCTGGCCTGCTGAAGGCTTTGGAAAGGGGGATTGTGTCCCCGGAAGAGAAAGTAGTGGTGTTGGTAACGGGCAATGGGCTTAAGGACGTGGCAAGCGCTATGAAAGCCACGGGGGAGCCCATATTTATAGCGCCATCTCTGGAAGCCGTGAGGAAAGCCCTGCACCCTAAGCGGGGGTGCAGGGGACGGAAGCCTCCTGCCGGGGAGCACAGGGGGTGCCCCCCCGAGAAACCTTTCTGGCGCACAGCGTTGACCTACATCGAGCCTGATACCATCCGCATACGGGGCTATGATATCGCTGAGATAATAGACAAGCTCTCCTTCGGGGATGTGTTTTACCTCTTGATTAAAGGCGAGTTACCCCGGGGTAACGAAGGCAAGCTCATTGAAGCCATCCTCGTTTCCTGCTGTGACCACAGCTTTCTCGCCCCTTCGGTTAACGCCACCCGTTTTGCTGCCTCAAGCGGTGTGCCGCTAGCCCAGGCGGTGGCGGCAGGCATCCTCACCATCGGCAAATATCACGGTGGAGCCATAGAAAATTGCGCTTATGCCCTTAAGGAGATAATGGATTCCGACCCCGCTGATTTAACCGAGGCTGCCCGCCGTTACGTGAAGGAGAAAAGGGCGGCGGGGGAGAGGATACCCGGCTATGGTCACCCCATCCATAAAAGCGACCCCCGTGTGGGTGCCCTTATAAAAAAGGCCCAGGAGCTGGGCCTTCGGGGGCGTTACGTTGAATTGGCCCTGGAAATAGAAAGGGCTTTGGAAGAAGAGTTAGGACGGCGCATCCCTATCAATGTGGATGGGGCTATTGCGGCCTTGATGCTGGAGATGGGGCTTGACCCGAAGCTGGGTTCTGCTTTCTTCATCATCTCCCGCCTGCCAGGGCTTGTAGCCCATGCTTATGAAGAAGCTACACGGGAAAAACCTTTCAGGCGGGTTGATTACAGGGAAATCGAGTATGATGGCCCACCGAAGCGCTCTTTAGCAGAAAGGTGAGCCGGGGCAATTGCCCCCTGCAACCTGTAATCCTGAGGCCGGAGGCAATTATGTTGGAGAAGGATATAGCTGAAATCCTCATTGACGAGGAACGCCTTCAGAAGAGGATCAAGGAGTTAGGGGAGCAGATATCAAAGGATTATGAGGGGAAAGACCTCCTGCTAATCTGCGTGCTTAAAGGGGCTTTTATGTTCTTGGCCGATTTAATCCGCCACATACGCATCCCCCATGAGATTGATTTTATGGCCACCTCCAGCTACGGCGCTGCCACCGAAACCAGTGGCGTGGTACGCATCCTTAAGGATTTGGATAGCCCCATAGCGGGACGTAATGTCCTCATCGTGGAAGACATAATAGACACCGGTCTTACCCTCGATTACCTGACCAGGATACTCAGGGCTCGCAACCCTTCTTCCCTGCGGATTTGCACCCTCCTTAATAAGAAAGAAAGGCGCCTGGTGAACGTGCCTCTCGATTATGTGGGGTTCGATATTCCCAATAAATTCGTGGTTGGATATGGGCTGGATTTCGGGGAAATCTACCGGAATCTGCCCTACATCGCC
>DRAO01000368.1 GCA_011041825.1 Chloroflexota bacterium | reverse complement strand
CCTTAACCGGGGGCTACCCCCTGTCGTGTCCAAATAAGGTGACTCCATCGTCGTGGAAGGGTACTATATCCCCGCACGCCCACCTGGACGTGGAACGTCCGGGCTAGGATTACCAAGCCCTGACGGGCTCATTTTTCAGCCCCCGTAGTGGGTTTTATGTAAAGGCGACCCGGCGGGTCGCCTTCTACCGGCGGTTCTGGGCGGGTTGGGAGAGGCCCTTGGCGGCCATTCAAACCCGATGGGTATGGTTTGATCGGACATAGCCTCGACTGGCGGAAGGGGAGGAAAGATTGCGAGGGACACCCCCGCATTCCCCCGGCCTAGTGGCCCTGGCACCTTAGATTAAGGAAGGAGGTGTCGTTATGCTAGACCTGGATTTCATCCGCAGGAATCCAGACAAAGTTAAAGAAGCCCTGGTCAAACTCAATATGGATGCCCCCATAGATGAGATATTGGAACTGGACCAGCAGAGACGGGAAATTTTGAAGGAACTGGAAAACCTGCGCCATCAGCGCAAAGTGGTCTCCAAGGAAATCCCTAAGATCCGGGATGAGGCTCGCCGCCAGGAAATGGTGGCGGAAATGCGGAAGGTGGGTGAGAGGATTAAAGAGCTGGAAGGCCGTCTCAGGGAAGTGGAGGCCAGGCTCTACGAGGACCTCCTCCTGGTGCCCAATATGCCTCATCCCAAAGTGCCCGTGGGCAAGGACGAAAGCGAAAACGTGGTGGTGCGTACCTGGGGGAAGCCTCGGGAGTTTGATTTCGAGCCATTGCCCCATTGGGAGTTAGGGGAAAGACTTGACATAATTGATTTCAAGCGGGGGGCTAAAATCTCCGGTTCACGGTTCTATGTGCTCAAGGGCTTGGGGGCCAGGCTCCAGCGGGCCATCATCGCCTGGATGATTGATGTGCACGTCTACGAGCACGGGTACACCGAAGTTTACCCTCCGTATATGGTTCGGCGGGAATGCCTGATTGGCACGGCTCAGCTTCCCAAGTTCGCCGATAACCTCTACTACGATGCCGAAGATGACCTCTGGCTCATCCCCACTGCCGAGGTGCCAGTGACCAATCTCTACCGGGATGAAATCCTACCTCCCGGCTCTCTGCCCATCTACCACGTGGCTTATTCGGCTTGCTTCCGACGGGAGAAGGCAGCCGCCGGACGGGATACCAGGGGCATCAAACGGGTGCACCAGTTCGATAAGGTGGAATTGGTCAAATTCGTTGAGCCTCACACCTCCGATGAAGAGTTGGAGAAATTGATTGCCGATGCCGAAGACATCTGCCGCAAGCTCAACATCCCCTACCGGGTGGTGCAGATGTGCACCGGCGATCTGAGCTTCTCGGCAGCTATCAAGTACGATATTGAGATGTGGGCTCCGGGATGTAAAGAATGGCTTGAGGTGAGCTCCTGTTCCAATTTCTTGGATTTCCAAGCTCGGAGGGCGAACATCCGTTATCGGCCTGCCCCTGGAGCCAAACCGCAATATGTCCACACCCTTAACGGCAGTGGCCTGGCCCTCCCCCGCACGATGATTGCCATAATGGAAAACTACCAGCAGCCAGATGGCTCCATAGTGGTGCCAGAGGTGCTACGGCCTTATATGGGAGGGATTGAGGTGATAAAGTAAAGCGTTTTGACAGCCCTCCCTCCCGGTGCTATAATTTGGCTTAAACATTGAGGGGGCTTCTTCTTTAACGGCAGCGAAGCTATCTTCGGAGAGGTGACCTTCTTTGGTATTCCCGATCTCAGTTCGTCTGAGGGCAAAACCGTCGTTGTGTAAGATGCTATAATTCGGAGAGGAAAAATGCTTAAGAGCCACTACTGCGGGTTGCTGCGTAAGGAACACGTGGGCAAAGAGGTCCGGCTAGCGGGCTGGGTTCACCGCCGTCGTCACCATGGGGGCCTTATCTTTATAGATTTGCGGGACCGGGAAGGCATAGTGCAGGTAGTGTTCAACCCAAGTGAGGCCCCTGAAGCCTACCAAGTGGCTGATGAGGTCCGCACCGAATACGTGCTTTATGTGAAGGGCATAGTCAGGGCCAGACCTCCCGGTATGGAGAACCCTAACCTCCCCACTGGTGAGGTGGAAGTATTGGCCACTGAAGCTGAAATACTCAACCCAGCCCGGACCCCTCCCTTTTACATTGACCGAGAGGAGGAAGTGGACGAGGCCCTTCGCCTCCGTTACCGGTACCTCGACCTCCGCCGCCAGCGGATGAAAGAGAACATTATCTTCCGCCATCGGGTGGTCAAGTTCATAAGGGATTTCCTGGACGAACGAGGCTTCATCGAAATCGAAACCCCTATACTTATCAAAAGCACCCCCGAAGGGGCACGGGACTACGTGGTGCCCAGCCGCCTCCATCCTGGGAAATTCTATGCCCTGCCTCAATCGCCCCAGCAGCTTAAGCAGTTGCTGATGGTTGCTGGTTTCGAGAAGTACTTTCAGATTGCTCGCTGTTTCCGGGATGAGGACCTCCGGGCTGACCGGCAGCCCGAATTTACCCAACTGGACATAGAAATGTCCTTCGTAGATAGGGAAGACATCCTCCAGCTTATAGAGGAGCTGTTCATCTCCTTGGTTGAGAACCTGACCGATAAGCGTTTAAAGTATAAGCCCTTCCTGCGCTTATCCTATCAGGAAGCAATGGAGCGCTACGGCACCGATAAGCCCGATTTGCGGTTTGAGCTGCCCCTCTGCGACCTCACCGAAATCGCCGCAGAGAGCGAGTTCGGCATCTTCCGCAAGGTGGTGGAAGAGGGTGGGGTAGTGGAGGGGATGAGCGTGCCTGGTGCGGCTTCGTACTCCCGCCGTCAACTCGATGAGATGTCCAAGAAGGCTCAGGAATTCGGGGCCAAAGGCCTGGTGTGGTTAGCCTTCATCTCCGAAGGGGTGAAATCTCCCATCGCTAAGTTCTTCTCCTCCGGCCAGCTTGAGGCCATCAGGGAAAGGGCCGGAGCGGGTGAAGGTGACCTGGTGATAATGGTGGCCGATGAGCGGGAAAAAGCCCTGGAAATTATGGGAAAGATGAGGCAGTATATAGGCCGCTCCTTGGGCCTGGCCGACGAGGATGAACTGGCCTTCGCCTGGATTCTGGACTTCCCCCTTGTGCAGTGGAATGAGGAAGAACAGCGCTGGGACCCCGTGCACCATCCGTTTACTGCCCCGCTGGATGAGGACATACCTCTATTGGATACCGACCCTGCCAGGGTCCGGGCCAAAGCTTACGACATCGTCTGTAACGGGTGGGAGATAGGAGGAGGCAGCATCAGGATTCATCAGCGTCCTTTGCAGGAGAAGATATTCAAGCTTATTGGCCTTTCGGAGGAAGAGGCCAAGGCGCAGTTTGGGCATCTTCTGGAGGCTTTTGAGTACGGCGCTCCTCCTCACGGGGGGATAGCTCCGGGGATTGACCGGCTGGTGATGCTCCTCCGGGGCGAGCCCAACATCCGTGAGGTTATGGCCTTTCCGAAGACCCAGGCTGCCGTTGATTTGATGACCGGCGCTCCTGCCCCCATAACCGAGGAGCAGTTGGCTGAATTGCACCTCCGCCTTGTCCTGTAGGTAGGGGGCTTCGTTGAACTAGCCTGGCGGTTCAGCGCCGGGCGGGTTAGGATTGAAGTTCCCGGCGGTCATTTAAGGCCCGAGCTGAACAGTTTCTCATTGTAAACTCCGCCTGCATTCCAAAACGTCCATCCCCAGGCTTCAGCATCTTCGGCTGCTTGTTTCTGAGCCTGGAGGCGTTCCAGGTCATAGGTGACGCCGTACAAGGAATAATGCTGGAGCCAAGGTCGCACCAGGGCAGCGCTGCGCTTCCGGGCCTCTATGGTGCTTCGGTATACCACCTCATAAGGGTAAAGGGCAGGGTTATCGTATCCCAGAGCGCCGAGGGCAAAGGTGGAAGGGTAAACCATAGGGCACAGGTAATCCACATAAGGTGAGACGTCCTCCACCCTTTGGCCTATGCCCATATCTCCCCCTTTTTCCACCCACACGGTGAGGCCGAATACATCAACGGATGTAAAGACAGGGAAAGGACGCAATGCCTCCGCCATCCGGGCTATGAACTCCCGTATGGCCTTTGTTCGGGTTTCCCTTGTGTTGGGCTCTTCGTAAACGATGGCCGACAGGTCCCCATCGGAAGGGAAGCGGATGTAATCAAACTGTATCTCATCGAAACCCAAGGCTGCCACTTCCTTTGCCAGTTCTATGTTGTATTCCCACACCTCTTCCCGGAATGGATTACCCCATCCTAGCTTCTCCCTGTCAATCCATATGGTTCCATCGCCTCTTTTCACTGCCAGTTCAGGATGTCCGGTAGCCAGGGGATGGTCTTTGAATATCACCATCCTGGCTATGATATATATGCCCTTTTCTTTACATAACTCAAGCAATTTCTGAAGGGTCTGGGCTTCTTTCTCCTTGACCACCCCTAATTCCTTTGCCAAGGGGACCTGGCTGGGGAAAGCCAGGAACCCCCTGTCGCTTTTTACATCCACCACGATAGCGTTAAGTTCGGTCTTATCAACCAGCTCCACCAGTTCCCAGACCCTCTCAGGTTCATCCAGCAGGACGAAGGGGATATATATGCCCTTGACCTTAAAGGGTTCCAGTTTCACATTTAAGCAGGGGAAGGGGGAGCAGGGCTTAATCTCCCATCCTCCCGGGCCGGTGGGTTGAGCCAGGTCAAGGTGCAGGAGGGCATAGCCGGGGGCTTTGATGGTGATTTTTGAACTCTCAGGGACGTTAGCCAAAGTAAAGAGGCCATCCTCGCCAACGGTCAACACGGTATTGTTTACATAAATTAATGCATCGGTCACCGGCTTGCCTTCAGAGGAATCCGTTAGGCGGCCTTGCCAGAAGGTTGGGCTTAGCTCCGCATAGATTTCCTCCTGGCCTTCAAAAATTATCTCCAAAGGGAGATGATAAGGTGCAGAGATGGTTATGTGTTCCCCTAAGACAGGTGCTTTCAGCGAGGCTTTCCCCAGGGCATCCGTATCAAATTTTTGCCCTCTGAACTGGACTTCTGCTCCGGGGAGGGGTCTTCCGGTGAGCTTCTCCCATACCGTGATGTAAGCTAACCGGGGTTGGAGTAGAAGCTCCAGTGGAGCCTTGCCGTTAAAGTAAAAGATGCGGGGGATGTACCCCTGAGCCGTGGCAGAAATCTCTTCGCCTGTGAGAACCCGACGCAGGGTGAAATACCCATTTCCATCAGAAGTGGCTTCCCAGTCATCGGTGTGGATGCGAGCTTGGGCAAGGGGCTCCCCGCTCAAGGCATCCATTATCTTCCCGGTTATCACGTTTGGCTCCAGGAAGATTTCCACAGGGCTAAGCAAGTAGTTATCGGAAGGTACCGTGCCTTCCCAAGGGATATATCCATCCGCCTGAACTTTCAATTTTAGAGGAGGTTCAGCTCTCTTTAGGGCAAAATGCCCGTAAGAATCGGCAGTCAAAGTCACGTCGTTGACCTGAACTTTGGCCCCGGGTATGGGAACTCTATCAAGTTTATCGAAAACCTGCCCCCGAAGGATTTTCGGCTTCAAATGGATGACGAGCTTGGGGTTAAAGGAGAAATAGGTAACT
>DRAO01000212.1 GCA_011041825.1 Chloroflexota bacterium | reverse complement strand
TTTCTCCCTCAGCTTGACGGCCACCTCCTTGTACTCGCTCACCCCTACCCCAAAGCCCTTCGCCAGGATGTGGCGCCCTAAGTCGAGAAGGGCCTCTAAAGCCCGGCGCAGGCAGGATTCGGCAGTCCACACGTTGCGCTTGTCGGCGAAGAATTGCTCCCGGTTGTCAAGGGGCAAGCTTCGGATATCTTCGAGCATCTGTTCGATCCAAGCTATGCGGTCCAATACCACCCTCTTAGAAATCTCTCCAGGACTCATTTCCGCTCCCCCAAAATCAGCGCCATACGCTCTCGCTCCAGAAAGGCCAGGTCACCCGCTCGCCTCAAGATGTAAAGGTCGTATTCGTCGGCCTCGTATTCGTCTCGGACGTAGAGCCTTTCGCCCCGGATAATGTTGGCCGCCAGGAAGGGGTCGGCCTCGGCGATGTTCACCAGGTCCACCCGGTTCACGCCGAAGAAGTCCTCCAGCTCCACCGCCAACTCGACCTTCTCCCGCACCGAGGGGCGAAAACCCCTGGCATACTTAACCCCCACGTCCACGTCCGCAGGGCCGGGAGCCAGCTCATCCCGCTTGCCTTCCAGCCATTCTTTCACCTCTTCGGCCCTGCTGCCGAAGGCATAGAGGAAATCCACCCTATATCGGCGGCAAATCTCGCCCAGACGTTCCCTTCGCTCCACCACGCACCCCGCTATCCGGCCAAGCGGACTTCGAACTCATCGTGATCGTCGCCAATGGCCACACACCTGATCTCGGTCACGGTGGCCTCTTTGCCGAAAGCCCGCTCGAACAGAGAAAGGTAAAGCTTCTTTTCCTCCGGACCTTCCACCAGCACACCCTCCTTACCAGCGCATCAGGTCAACCTCTTCGACGTTGACCGTATCCCTGCTCCGGTAGATAGCAACAATAAGGGCTAAACCGACCGCAACTTCCGCAGCGGCCACGGCAATAACGAATACGGCAAACACCAGACCAGCGACGTTTGTAGGACATACATAGCGCCAGAAAGCCACGAGGTTCAGGTTCACGGCATTAAGCATAAGCTCCACACCCATCAGGATGCCGATGGCATTGCGGCGGGCTAAGACGCCATATAACCCGATGCAAAACAAAGCTGCTGCTACTATGAGGTACCATACCAAGGGAATCATCTCTCACCTCTCCCGGGCAATGATAATGGCTCCAACGAGAGCCACCATAAGCAATACCGAAATCACCTCAAAGGGAACCAGATACGTGCCGACGAAGGAGGAGCCCATAGAGAAAATGACATTTGTGGGAAGAGGGGCTTCGCTTACTGGCCACGGCACTTTAGCAATGGTGAATACAAGGATGAGGAACAAGCCTGCTGCCACCAATGCCGCCCTCCACCATTGCTCATTAAAAGCTCTCGCCTTGGGGTCCATAAGGTGGCGGGTGACTATAACGGCGAAGATGATGAGGATGGCGATAGCACCCACATAGATGAGGATTTGTAGGGCGGCCAGGAACTCGGCTTCCAGCAGGATGTACAGCCCCGCCACCCCCACGAAGGAGAGAACCAGGGCTAATGCGCTGTGGAAGAGCCGTCGGGTGGTGACTACCAGGAATGCCCCTATCAGGGCTATCAAGCTGAAGATTACGAAAGCTATTTGCAGAGCCATAATCTAACTCCCTTGGCAAGTTTGCTTATTATTTCCACGCCCAGTCTTTTTCACTGACGCCGCTTTTATCCCCGATTTTCAGCAAATCCTCCAGATGTAAGACCAGGTCCTTATCGTAACTTGCAAGCTCATATTCATGGCTCATCTCGATAGCATTAAAACGGCAAGTCTCCACACAAAGGCGGCAGAAAATACAACGCCCCAGGTTGTACCTGTAATCCACCAGCTTGCGTTCCTTGCCCTTCCCTTCGGCCACAACTTCGATGACGCCGTGAGGGCAGGCCAAAGCGCAAGCTCCGCAGGCAGTGCACCTGGGCTTCCCCGTCTCGGGGTCCCTGAGGTGCATAAGCGCCCCTCGGAAGCGGGGGAACATCTTGTACTTTTCTTCGGGATACTGAAGGGTGAAGAGGCCCACTCCCTCAGGTTCCAGGCGAGGCGCCGGGCCTTCGGTGAAGTAACGCTTCGGGAACGGGTGCTTGTACCCTTTGAAGTAGGTGAGTATTCCGTGTTTCACCGTGGTGAAGAGCCCTTTCATCAGGCCAATGCCGAACATAATTTCCCCCCATTGTTAAGTTGCCAATCGGTAACCAGCAGCATTATCTCAGGCTTACAGGCGTCTTCTTGGGAGTAAAGCGGGTCAGAAGGTAAAGGGCTATTACCCCGATTACAAAGTTGCCCGCCCAATACGCCGGGACAGTCAGCCATACCGGGACATTCAATTTAACCACGATACCTGTGACCAAAAGGTTAACCATCCCCAGGGGAACCAGGAATTTCCAAGCGAAGTTCAGGAGCTGGTCAATCCTTAAGCGAGGGAAGGAGGCCCTGAGCCAGAAGAACACGTACACCACTATGGCTACCTTAATGAAGAACCACACATAAGAAGGCAATATCGGCCCTTTCCACCCCCCCAGGAACAGGGTGACGACCATAGCTGAGACGGCGAAGGTGTTGATGTACTCGGCCAGGAAGAACATCGCAAACTTAACGCCGGTGTACTCTATGTGATACCCGGCGATGATCTCCGACTCGGCTTCAGGCAAGTCGAAGGGGCTGCGGTTCACTTCAGCCACACCGCAGATGAAGTAGATCAGGAAGGCTATAGGCTGTACGAAGGCGAAGGGCAATGGACTCTGGGCTTTTACGATGCTCTGGAGGGACATTGAGCCAGCGGCCATAACCACGCTGAGGACCGCCAACCCCATCGGCACTTCGTAGCTGAAGAGCTGCGCTACCGCCCGGAAGCCACCCAGTAGAGAATACTTGTTCCCAGAACCCCACCCTGCCATCAGGATAGCGATGGAAGTTACCGAACCCAGTGCGATTACGTAAAGCACAGCTATGTTCAAATCGGCAGCTACCAGCTTCTTGCCGAAGGGCATCACAGCCCATACCATCAGGGCCGGAACCACGATGATTATGGGGGCCAAAAGGTGCAGGAGTTTATCGGCCTTCTCGGGGACAATGTCCTCTTTAAACAGCAGCTTTAAGGTATCAGCTACGGGCTGGATCACTCCGTATGGCCCCACCCTGTTAGGCCCTATCCTGTCCTGGAGGCGCCCCAATATCTTGCGCTCCAGCAAGGTGAGAACCATCACCACTACTACCATCATCAAGACGATGGCGAGGACGACCATAAGGATGACCAAGAGTTCTGCCAGCCAGCCAGGCAGGAAACTGCTGAGCCATTGAGCTATTATCTCCTGAAGGCGAGGGAAGATGCTCTCTAGGTCCATAGTTCCTCCTCGAAGCCACAGAGTTTACACGAAAGCTAGACACATCTCACACGGGTTTTAACTTCATCCGCCACTGCTATGCATCCCTTCAACGGTTCTAACCTGTGTTCTTTCAAAACCCGTGCTAGAACTTCGCCTACAGCCTTTTTCCCCTTGCTCCGGGGCCTCAGGATTAAAATCCCTGGATGCGTGCCCGGCGGGAATTTCCGCACATCCGAGAAATCAAGGTCCAAGGTGATGAAAAAGTACCCTTTGCTGCAAATGTGCTCCCAAACAACCTCATCTTCTGCACCGGATAAATCTTGCTCTGCAATCCTCTCAGCAGTGTAGCCTGCTCCTCGCAACAACTCACAGTGTGAACGCCCCAGGTTCTCATCGAGCTTAACTTTCACGCCGCCAGAACCCCCAAAGGGATAATTTCTTCTTCTCTGGCTAACATAGCCGCATAAGCTATAGCCGCTCGAACATCCTCAATAGTTAGAGGGGGATATTCTGCCACGATTTCCTCTGGGGTCATCCCCTCGGCCAAATTATCGAGTATTACCGTAACCATTATCCGGGTACCTCGGATACAAGGCTTGCCGTGGCAGATTTTAGGGTCTATGACAATCCTGTCTAACAGGTTCTTCTCCATAATTTCCCCTCCACTGGACGCACCACGACCGCTAAGAGGCAACTTCCAGACGGAAAGTTCAGAGAGAACATTTCCTCAGCCTGAAAGAGAGTTCCGCTCAATCCTCACTTATCTATCCACCTCTCCCATCGTGATGTCAATGCTTCCCAGGATAATGACCACATCGGCCACTTTGTGGCCCACCACGAGTTCCCGCAATACACCGAGATTCACGAAAGATGTAGGGCGAATCTTGAAGCGGTAAGGTTTAGGGGAGCCATCGCTCACCAGGTAAAAGCCCAGTTCACCCTTGGGGGCTTCGATGCGTCCGTAAACCTCACCCTTGGGCGGGCGAAGTCGAGGCGGAACCTTCGCCTTCACCGGGCCATCGGGAATCTGCTCCAGGGCTTGCTCTAAGATGCGCAGGCTCTGCCGCCACTCCAGTAGGCGCAGCATATACCGGTCGTACACATCGCCGTTAGGGAGGGTAGGGATTTCAAAGTCGAAGCGGTCGTAAATCGAATAGGGTTCGACACGGCGCACATCGTATTTAACGCCGGAGGCCCGGAGCACCGGCCCGGTTACCCCATAAGCTATGGCCGTATGAGGTGGCAGAATCCCCACCCCTCTGGCCCGCTGTAGGAAGATTTCGTTCTCGGAAAGGAAGGTGTCAATCTCATCGGCAAACTTCCACAAATGGTCCACCAGCTTCCTGGCCTGGGGGATGAAACCTTCGGGCAAATCTCCGGCCACACCGCCAGGCCGGATGTAGTTGGGCATCATCCGGGAACCGGAGGCCAATTCGAAGAGGTCGAGGATGTGCTCACGGGCCCGGAAGGCATAGAGGACGGGGGTGAAGTAAGCTCCCAAGTCATTGAACAGGAAGCCAATGGCCATCATATGGTTGAGTATCCGGGTGAACTCAGCCATTATCACCCGAATGTATTCGGCCCGTTCGGGGACCTCGATGTCGGCCAGCTTCTCCACGGCCACGGCATAGGCGAACTCATTGGTCATTGCGCACATATAATCCAGGCGGTCGGTGATAGGCACAGCCTGGACGTAGGTGCGCCCTTCGCTGAGCTTCTCAATGCCCCGGTGGAGGTAGCCATAGATGGGCTTCAGGTCCACGATTGTCTCGCCTTCCAAGGTCAGCACCATACGGAAGACGCCGTGGGTGCTGGGGTGCTGAGGTCCCATATTGAGCATTATCTCTTGGGTCTTGAGCGCAGTCGCCATACGGGACTCCTTCGCTTCAGGGTTTAAGCTTTTAAGCGAGCTACATCACCAGGCTTGGCAATCCTGGTCAACCATTTATCTCGCGCATCTATCAAAGCAACGAGGACGTTTGTGTCAATTAGCACCTGCATTTTGTTTTACTCATAGAGACGCTCGGCATCTTCCACGGCATCTCCACCCCAGGAAACCAGTCCTATCAATTTATCGAGGCGTGAGGCAGGAGCCGTCTTAATTGCCATCCTAACCAGAGCCCTTTACCAATAAGGCGGCTTTGGCCTGGTTGGTTCCAACTCCTTGTACGTGTAAGTCCGGTTCTCGAAGTCCTTGCGCAGAGGCCAACCAGGGAAACCTTCCCACATAAAGATTC
>DRAO01000207.1 GCA_011041825.1 Chloroflexota bacterium | reverse complement strand
GTGCGAGGGTCTTCGGCGGTGAGGACGGCCAGGTCGGCCAGGCGACCTGCTATGGCCCCCATCATAGGGCGCTTCTCCCTATCCCGCAACCCCGCACAACCAAAGACCACTATCAGCCGCCCTCTCGTCCAGGGACGGCAGGTTTTCAACACCTCCTCCAGCGCATTAGGCGTATGGGCGAAGTCCACAATGACGGTGAAATCCTGGCCCATATCTATCCGCTCCATCCTCCCTCGCACCCCTTTGACCCTGCTTATGCCCTCGGCAACGGCTTCCATCGGAATTCCCTGGGAGAAGGCCACTGCCACAGCAGCCAGGATATTGTAGAGGTTGAATTCCCCCGCCAGCGGGCTTTCCAACAGGGCTTTGCCTGCGGGGGTGGCCACCCTAAGCCTTAGCCCCTGTGGGCTGGATTGCACCTCTTCGGCGAAAACCTGAGCTGATGAGCCCCTGCCATAGGTGACTTGGACATCGGCAGGGATTTGGAGCAGGTAAGGGGCCGAGGAATCATCAGCGTTAATCACAGCTACCTTAGGGACACCCGGCTTGCGGAAAGATGTTGAGAGGCTGCGGAAGAGGAGGGCCTTGGAATCCCGGTAGGCTTCATATGAGCCGTGGTAATCGAGGTGCTCATGGGTAATGTTGGTGATTACGGCCACATCGAACTCGCATCCGGCGACCCGATGCTGGTGGAGGCCGTGGGAGGTCGCCTCCAGCACAGCATATTCGGCCCCCGAAGCCACCATCTGTGAGAGGTAGAATTGCACATCGGGGGCTTCGGGAGTGGTGGTGTGCAGGCCCGTGTCGTAGATTTTATCGCCAATACGGGCATTGACGGTGCTTATCATCCCGGCTTTGTAGCCTGCTGCCTCCAGGATGGAATGTATCAGGTTGACGGTGGTGGTCTTGCCGTCGGTGCCGGTAACACCTATAACCCGGAGTTTGCGTCCGGGATGGCCGTAGAAGGCTGCTGAAAGCATCGCCAGGGCATAGCGGGAATCCCGCACCTGGATGTAGGGAACGGGAAGCGTTATGCCCGCTTCTTCGCCCACCACAGCGATGGCTCCCTTCTCAACGGCCTCAGGGATGAACTCGTGGCCGTCGGCGTTCAAGCCTCGTATGGCAACGAAGACATCGCCCGGTTTTACCTGGCGGGAGTCATAGGCGATGCCGGAGACCTCGATGTCCGTATCGCCCACGAGTTCTATGACTTCTAAATCTTCGAGCAATTGGCGGAGCCTCATTTTCTTCCCCCTATTATGGCCAGAGTTCCTCTAACACCCGGCCTTCTGCGGTCTTGGGGGGAGGGAAGCCCAGAAGCTTAGCCACCGTAGGGGCTATGTCAACCAAATCCACAGGCCCAATGGTGCCCCCCTCTTTTATGCCCTCGCCGGAAGCCACGAAGAAGGCGTGCAATTCGGGAAGGTTTGGGTCATAGCCGTGCTGTCCATAGTAATTGGCGGGCTCAAACACCGCTTCGCTCCCTCGCCAATCGGTGAGCACGTAGCCGGGGCACGCCTGGACGAACACATCCCCCGAGTAAGGCGAATCCAGCTTTAGTTGTCCCAGCTGGTTTCGGCGCAGGATGCGGCAAAAGACCTGCCCGCCTGTCTCCGGGTCACGGACGGCTTCCAGCGCCTTGACGATGGCGTCTACCACATCCTCGTATTCTTCCTTGGGGACAATGCCGGGCCGTTCCCGGCCTTTTAAGTTTACATAAATATAAGCAGAGCCTCCCGAAGCGAAGGCCAGAGCTTTGCTTTTCTCCACATTCACGTAATATTTCGGCGGCCCTTTGAATTCCAGAAGCCCTGCCTCTTGGAGGATGGTGTTCACGTAGACTTTGGTGTGGATAGGGGCCATACCGTGGTCGGAGAAGACGAGGAAGACTGCCTTATCGCCTTCGGCGGCTTCGAGTATGCGGCCCAGGTTCTCATCGGCCAATTGATAAGCCCGGCGGTAGAGTTCAGCATAATGGCGGGCCTTTTCCCTGGCGAAACCGGGCTGTCGTTTGTCCACCAGCAGGAATTGATGCCCGGCTTCATCCACCGGCCCTTGCCAGGTGAGGAAGAGGTCAGGATGGTATTTCTGATACACATAAGCGGCTACTTCCGCCATCCAGCGGGATTGTTCCTCGCCCATATGGAAGTAATCCTCTTCGTCAATCCAGCCCTGGACGAGGGCATAGTAATCGGGGGAAGGCCGGAAGAAGCCGAAACGCTCGTTGATTTCCCGCAGGAGTTCCGGAGGCGATGCGTAGTTGAAGCAGACCCGGCTGCGGAATACGGCGGCCTCCAGGGGGACGGTGGCGCTGATTTCATCCACGCTTTCCACGGTGACGGTGATGGCTTGGAGTTTGAAGTAAGCCCCGCTGTGGAGGTGGGAGCTTATCTCCATCGGAGCCCATTCGTCCAGGCGAAGGGCCGGGCTTTTGAGGGGGGATTCCTCCACCCGGCGGTTGTCATCCAGGATGAGGGTATCATAATTGAGTTCGCCATCATCGGTGGTGTCCAGGGCCAGAACATAGAGACGAGCGACACGGGCATCGCCTTTGCCCAGGATGTCCAGGGTGCTTTCCAGATAAGGGCTGAAGGAAGGAGGGGCATTTTGCCATTCCGAAGCCAGCGTGAAGGTCAGCACGTGCATCGCCGAATAGACATCGCACCGCCCGTAGGAGACGGTGTAATCTGCCACCTGGTCGGCAAAATCGGGATGCGCCCCAAACCAGAAGGCTGCTGCCGTCTTAAGCCCATAGCGCATTGCCGTCCGCCAGATGGGTTCCACGCTTATCTCTGGCACCTCAAAGGCACTGGTGTACCAGTAAAAATTGTCCTGGGAGCGGTGGAATTTGTTGGATACCACATTGGTGCGATGAGGGTAAGCGCCAGTGCCTATGGAGGCGTGAGCTGCTGCCGTAAGGGAGGGGTTGATGGAGCGGAGGTATTCGGCCATCACACCTTTGTGGGCCAGTTTCGCCAGATTGGGCATTGTGCCATCGGCGATGAAGCGGTCAACGTAATCGTCTCTGGCTCCATCTATGGAAACCATAATCACGTGGGGCCTGGCCGCCTCTTCGGGTGGAGTTTGGGTCAGCCTGGCAGCCCCTTCGGGAGGACTCGGAGTTGGCGCAGGGGGGGGCGGAGTAGGCTGGCGTGACGGGTGGATGACGAACCAGGCAAGGTAGAAGATAGCCGCCAGTGTTACGACCACAAGTGCTATCTTAATCCAGGTCTTGATACCCATTGGTTTCTCCTTAGAGCGTGTCTTAAAATTCGACATAAAGGTCATTAAGCTTGACGGATTTACTCCTTAAAGGGGTAAGAGGAGGGAAAAGGTGTTTTTGTGCGGCGGCGAAGCCGCCGTACAAAAACACCTTCAAATCCTCCTTACCCTTTAGCTCCCTGTTTTAATCCGGTTAAAGTGAATTTTTCAGACAAGCTCTTAGATTAATACATTTTCAAAAAATGCCTCACCGAGTGCCATAGCTCCCGGAGCGAAAGCGGGTAAGTATGTATGCGGTTCTTGATGGTGTAGCCCTTCCACAGCTTATATACCAGCCTGAAGAGGGGGTTAGGCGGCAGGTGGATGAGCCATTTCACCACCGGCGTAAGCCAGGGCCACTCCACGGCCAGGGCGAAGAGCTTGGAGAAGTTTTCGACCAGCCGCTTCTCCCTGGGATTGGCAAAGCGGATTACGGTGTGGTCCCAGGCCGATGGGCCGATGTCGTCGTAAGTGCCTTCCAGGTAACCGTGCTCACGGGCGTATTCGCCCAACTCGGTCCTGGGATAAGGCTGATACAGGAAGACGTTGGCGTAATCGGGGCGGCAGGTGATGTTGAGTTCCAGGGTTTTGAAGTCTATCTCCAGCGACCCACCCGGCAGACCCACCATATTCGTGGTAATGAGGCGGAGCCCTGCCTCTTTTATCAACCGGGCGGATTCTATGATTTGCTCGTCGGTGATGTTGCGCTTGAGGATTTCCTTGCGCATCTTCTCGTCCCCGGTTTCCACGCCCATCCCCACGCTGTGGCATCCGGCCTCCTTCAGAAGCCGCACCAGCTCCGGCGTCACCAGGTTGGGCCGCACGTTGCAGAAGAATGGCAGCCCTATCTCCCTGGGGTATTTCTCGGCGAATTTCTCCACCCACTCTAAGGGCCAGATGAAGAGGTCATCGAGGAAGACCACGAACCGGAGCGGGTAGCGGCTGCGCACCCAGTTGAGCTCTTCGATGACGTTATCCACGCTTCGGTGGCGCACTATCTTGCCCTTGCCCCGGTAGAGGGCGTTGAAAGCCTGGTTGTAGCAGTAGCTGCACCGGTACGGACACCCCCGGCTGGAGATGAAGTGCTTGAGGCCGCTCTCCCGGCTGAAGGAATCTTTGGCATAGAAGAGCTCCCGGTCGGGGAAGGGCAGGGTGTCCAGGTCCTCCACCAGGGGGCGGAGAGGGTTGCGGATGATTTCGCCATCTCGTTTGAACCACCAGTTGGGGATGGCGAGGTAATCGTCGCCCCCATCCAGGGCATTTGCCAGGTCCACTAATGCATCTTCCCCCTCGCCTATGCACACCCCATCCACGCCCTCTTCTTCGATGACCTCGGGGAAGAAGGTGGCGTGCGGTCCGCCGAAGGCGGAGAACACCTTCCCGCCGAGGGCTTCCTTGATAGCTTTGTTGAGTTCGAGGTAATATCGGTGCAGGCCTGTGTAGATGCTGTAGCCCACGATGCCGGGGCGGAACCGGCGGGCGACTTCGATGGGGTCCTCGTGGGTGGCAATCACCAGCTCCACCTCGTGTCCAGCCCGCTTCAGGGCGCTGGAAAGGTGCATAAGCCCCAGGGGAATGTAATCCGCCTGCTTCATCACAAACAGCACTCGCACGGTCATTACCTCCTGAGGGGTTTGTTGATTTTTGGCGATAGCTTCGCCATCGCCAAAAATCAACGTCTTAGAAATCTCTTTTCTATTTCACTGTGGCTTAGAACGATAAAAGCCGGGCGCCCGTGAGGGCAGGTGGAAGGCGACCAGGCGCTCATCAGCTCATCCACCAGCGCCTGCATCTGCTCCGGGGCGAGTATGTCCCCTCGCTTCACCGCCCCCAAACAGGCCAACCGCATCGCCAGCTTCTCCCGCAGGGCTTCCTCCGGGAGCCGGGCAGCCTCTTTCAGTTCAGCGGCCAGTTTCTCCAAAAGTTCCCCCAGCGGCAAGGGCAGCTTCTGGTACGGAACCGACCTCACTAGGAACGCTGTCCCGCCGAAGGGCTCCAGCTCCAGCCCCAGCTCGTTGAGCAGGGGCACGTGCGGCTCCAGGAACTCCGCCTCCCCAGCGGTGAGCTCCACGTAGGACGGCGGGTTGATGGGGTAGCGCTCCTGGCCGCTCAGGATGCGCTCGAAGAGCACCTGCTCGTGGGCGGCGTGCTGGTCAACGATGACCAGCCCATCGGGGCTGCGGGCGATGATGTAGGTGTAATCCACCTGTCCCAGCACATCCACCCGCCCGGCCACGTATTCGGCCCTGGGCTCCCGCACTGCCACCTCCGCCCCCACGCCTTCAAAGGGCCAGCTTATCGAAGCCGCCTCCTCGGTGCGGGGGTAAGGGGCCAGGGC
>DRAO01000228.1 GCA_011041825.1 Chloroflexota bacterium | reverse complement strand
GTTCAGGAGGGCGACGTGCTGGTAGCCAGGGCCGTTGACCCTGCCTGGACGATGGTCTTCGGCAAGGTAGCGGGGCTGGTGATGGAGGTAGGCGGCCAGCTCTCACACGGAGCCGTCGTAGCCCGTGAATACGGCATCCCTGCTGTAAGTGGAGTGCAGGGGATTACCTCGATGGTGCGGGATGGGGAGGTAATTGTGGTGGATGGGTACTCAGGGCGGATTATCCCCTCTGCCCGATGATAACCCCGCTCTCCCCGGCTCCTTCGGCCTCACCGATTGGCTTCTCCTCCTCTTCCTCCAAATGCTTCAGGAACTCCATAAGCTTCTCCACATCCTCCACGATGAGGCCATAGCGGTTCTTCACGTCCAAGAGTTCCTGGGCCAGAGTTTTGAGCAAATCCCGCTTCAGAGCCTCGGCGTCTTTGAAGAGCACCCATTCGGCCTTGCTTGCCCGCAGGAAGTACTGGGCCGAAGGGCTATAGGTCACATCCTTGCGATAGGCCAGGATTCGCTTACCGGTGAGGCGGGCGTGTTCCCATTCCAAGCCGATGGGGGCGGTGGCGTCCTGGCCCAGGATGATGAGGAAGAGGTCGCATTTCTCGATGGCTTCCAGGGTGGCGGATATGGGCTCGCCTCGGTGGGCAGTGTGGCGGATTTCCCAACCTTTAGAGATGGGAAGCTCGGCCACGGCCTGGCCGACAGCTTCCCTCTCGGCTGCTAAATCACGGCTGCTGCTCACGAACAGGTGAATCCTCTTTGCCACCACCCGCTCCTTCCAGATTCTGCCGCACCTCGCTTATGCCCGGATTTCCTGCCGCTGGAAGAGCACATAACCCAGCGCAAACAGCAGGATGGTGGCGGCAATCAATCCGGTTAACTGCGGCCAGATCAGCAGCAAACTCTGCCTGAGGGGCAGCGGTGTGCCCAGGATGGCTCCTTGAAGCTGGATTGGAAGCAGCAAACCCAGAGCCCTCACCGTTGGGTGCAGGAGGGCCAGCGTTATCTCGCTGTAGAGGGCATTGGGCGAAAGGCGTGTGAGTGCCAATCCCAGCTGGGCCTGTGCGAGCACTTCCTGGGGGAACCCGAACCGGACTGGTCGCAGCACCTGGGCCAGGACATCGGCAATCATCCCCCAGAAGGCGGTGAAGAAGAGCCACACGGCGATGGAAGCCAGCGCTGCCGAAGCCGGCTGGCGGAAGACAATCGAGAACAGGAGCGCCAGCGCAAGCCAGATACCCCCGTAGAAAATCGTCGCTACCAAGAACCACAGGCTGCGCATAACTTCCTCACCCCTGGGCGGAACTCCCAGGGTCAAAAGGCCCAGGCCCATAACCAGCAGCCATATGGTGGTCAACACCAAAGCCAGGGTGAAAAAGCCCGCCAGAAACTTCCCGAAGAGCAGCGCATCCCGGTAGATTGGCTGGGCCAGCACCCGGGAGATGGTGCGACGGTTGAATTCGCCGTTGATGGCATCGAATCCCAAGGCGATGGCGACGAGGGGGACTAGGAACCCCAAGAAGCCTACAAACGCAGGGAGCGGTTCCCGTTCTGTGGTGAAGAGCCTGAGGAAAAGGAACGGGTCCTGGCCCACGGTGGAGCGCAATCGCAGGATGGCGGCATACACGGTGCCGAACGCCGTCAGGGCGATGAGCACCTCAAGGATGCGCATACGCACGCTCGTAAGGTGGTCAGCCATCTCCTTGGCAACCACGGCCCACAGCCCGGTCCAGGGTGACCCTTCACGTGCACGCCTGATTTGCTTAAGCCGCAGCGCCATATCTCACCTCCTCACAAGGAGTGTTTTATTGGGAAGCGGCGAAGCGACTTCCCAATAAAACAACTTCCCCTCGGTGCTATCCTTGCTCGCTGAAATAGCGGGTGTAGATTTCATCCAGATTGGGTTCCTCGATGTCCAGCCCCAGCAATTTACCTCCCGCTTCAACGACGGCACGGGCAGCTTCGGCCCGGACATCGCTCTTGGCCTCCAATTCGTAGACGTTTGTATCAGAGCGGTTGAGCCTCACCACGTTGGGCAGGTCTCGGAGCGCCTTCTCCAGCGCCGGTACAGGGCCATCAGCCTTGAGGCGGATGCGGTATGCGCTGCCGAGCACCCGCTGTGCCAATTCCTTTACCGTCCCTTCGAGCACCATCCGCCCTTGGTGGAAGAGCCCCACCCGGTCACACACCTCCTGGACCTGGTAGAGCAGGTGCGAGGAGAGCAGGACGGTGATGCCTTCTGCCTTGAGGTTGTGGATTATTTCCAGGAACTCCCGTGCAGCCTCCGGGTCGAGCCCCTGGGTGGGCTCATCCATAATGATGAGCTGGGGCTGCTTGAGCAGCACCTCGGCCACGCCAAGCCGCTGGCGCATCCCCCGTGAGAAAGTCCCCACACGCCGGTCGGCCACATCGGTCAGGCCCATCTGCTCAAGCGCCTGTTCCACCCGCTTGTACATCTCATCCCGGCGCAAGCCATTGAGTTTGGCAATGTAAAACATATTCTCACGGGCGGTCAGGTCATCGTAGAAGCCAACCTGTTCGGGAAGGTATCCCACACGGGCCTTGACGCTCAGCGGCTGGCGCACCGGGTCAAAGCCCAATACCCGCACAGTTCCTGCTGTGGGCTCCGTAAGCCCCAGCAGCATCAGTATAGTCGTCGTCTTACCCGAACCGTTGGGGCCGAGGAGCCCAAAGACTTCCCCTTTCTTCACCCGGAGGTTCAAACCGTTCACCGCCACAAGGTCACCGTAGCGCTTGGTAAGGCCCTTGGTTTCAATCACCAGTTCGGCCATCTTCTCCCTCCCCAAGAGCGTATCTAAAGCTCATTTTTGTGCGGCGGTTTCACCGCCGCACAGGAGCCTTTTCCTCTCAGCCGGGGTTGAGGTTACCTGCGGCCAAAGCGGATGACTGCCAGGGCTACTACGCCCACGGCAACGGCGATTATGCCAACACCCACCACACCCCAGAGGGTGGACGTGAGCACGGTGATGCGGAAGTCCGCCGATTCAGAAGCGCCACCTTCGGGCTTGGCCCGGATTGTCACTATGTAATCGCCTGCAACCGCCTTTTCGGCAGGGCGGATCTTGGCCGTCACTTCGACTTGCTTGCCAGGGGGGATTTCCGTAATCTTGCTGGGCTCAAATTCGACTGACCAGCCCGAAGGTTCAGAAGCGCTCAGTTCGACGTTGAGTGCCGGGGCAGTGCCGTTGTTCTGCACGATGACTTTGAGGGAGCTCTCACGGCCTGCATAGGCCTGGCCTGAAAGCCGTCCATCCGGTGCCGTCACAGAGAGCCTTGGCCTTCCCGTTACTTCAGCGGTAAGGGTGAGGCTTGCTTGAGCTTCACCGCCTTCAGCCCGGACGGTAATCGGATATGTCCCGGCCGGTACCTCGGTGAACAACTCGACTTCAACATCAATGTGTTCTGAGCTGTTGGCCTTGAGCGGCAAGCTGGTCACCTCTTTGCCGATGGACTTGAACTTCACCAGGAAGCCCTTAGGAGCCTCAGCGACAAGGTTCACCGTCATATCCTCATCGCCTTCGTTCTTCAAGGTGACATCGTAGCGGAAGGTGGTGTTCGGGGTGCCCTTGAGGGTAGGGAGCCTGACTTCCATCTTCAACTTGGGAGGAAGCTTCTCCTTGTAGGTCAATTCGATGGGGAACTCCGCCTTAACGCCCTCGCCACGGCCCACCACCACGAACCGGTAGGTTCCCGCAGCCACATCCTCCGGCGGCTCAAGCCTAAGGCTCACCGTTGCGTGGTTGTCGGGTTCGACGTAAACGGCCTGGATTACATCGCCGCCTCCCCTGAAGGTAGCCGTCCACCCCTCGGGGACATTTTCCACCTCCAGGCGCACGACTTGTGGGGATGAGCTGTTGTTGCGGAGTGTGAGGTTAAAGGTCACCGTCCTGCCAAGCTCTGCCACTCGGGCTGGATAGCGGGTGAAGATGACCAAATCTGGGGAGCTGCTTTCCGGCTGGCCTTCTTGGGCCAGGACCTGTGTTTGGGTGAGGAGCAGAAGTGTTGCCAATAAAATAATCGCCCAAACCCGCCGCATCCTACCACCTCCTCGTCGAAGGATGTTTTGGGATAGGGTAGTATGCCTGCGAAATCCAGGCGATTACCCTTTACCCTGTATATTTCAATTAAATTATAATACGCTTTTAAGTTCTGTCAAGGGAAATCCAACCGCCCCGGTGGAGGAGGCTCATCAGGCAAAATAAGGAGTAGTATTTTCTTGCACGGCGGCTTCGCCGCCGTGCAAGAAAATACCCTCAAAAAGCCTTTTTAACCTGCCTTGAGCGAAGGGGTAGCTCCATACTTAATCGTGGTCACATAAAAAGTGGGATTTTGTCCCAAAAGGGAACCCTTCGAGCAAGAACAGCGTGGCGCTCTTTCAACACCCATTGAGATTGAGTTGATGAAGCACAGAATTTATAGTATACTAATGCAAACGAAGGATTCCGCTTGCGGTATTCCACCGTCAAAGGTCCCCTTTCCTCCTTTTCACATCTTTCCCGGGAAGGGGAAACCAAAGAACTGTTTATCTGCTATTGAAAGTCGGATACTTAGAATGAGGACAACGCTGCATCCAATGGTGAGAAAAGACCCGGAAAATTCCATCAATTGGAAGAGAACGTGGGGTGTATTTACGTGTAACGTTGCTGGGAAATTATACTTTAACCTGGGGTGAGGAGACGCTGACTTTGCCCGCCACCCGTAAAGCCCGCCTGCTGCTGGCCTACCTGCTTCTCAACCACAGCCGTCCCATCCCCCGTGAACGCCTGCTCGGACTCTTCTGGCCGGAGCGGCCCGAAGCCCTCGCCCGCCGTGCCCTCTCCAATGCCCTCTGGCACATCCGCCGCTCCCTCGGCCCGGCGGCCAACCGGCTGGTGACCCAAGAGGACGACGTGGCCTTCGTACTCCAACCCGGCGACTGGCTCGATGCCGACGAATTCCGCTCCCTGTACGCCGAAATCAATTCACCCACCAACCAGCACCTTCCCCTCTCGACCGAAAAGGTATCCAAGCTCCAGCGTGCTGCCGCCCTCTACCGGGCCGACCTCCTGGAGGGATATTACGAGGACTGGGTCCTCTTCGAGCGGGAACGCCTCCGGGAATTCTACCTCCAGATCCTGGCCCAGCTTATCACGGTACACAAGCAGCGGGGGGAGTACAATCAGGCGTTGACCTATGCCCTGCGCCTGGTGGCCGCCGACCCCCTGCGGGAGGAGGCTCACCGGGAGCTGATGCGCCTTTACCACCTGCTGGGCCGCCCCCGGGCCGCCCTCAATCAGTATGAAACCCTCCGCCGCCTCCTCCAGGACGAATTAAGGGCGGAGCCCACGCCCTCCACCACCGCCCTTTATAATGAAATCGCCGCCGCATTGGAGGAAGCCGCCCCGCCTCACCTGCCCATCCGGCCTTCGCCTCCGCCCATCCTAGGTAACCTGGCCCATCTGCCCTTCATAGGGCGGAGGAACGAGCGATTGGCCCTCCTGGACGCCCTCCAAGCCGCCGCCAATGGGCACGGCACCTTCGTGCTGGTCGAAGGCGAGGCCGGGGTGGGCAAATCCCGTCTGGTGGCCGAGCTGGCCGCCGATGCCCGGTGGCGTGGTTTCCTGGTGGGAGTGGGCAGGGCCACC
>DRAO01000223.1 GCA_011041825.1 Chloroflexota bacterium | reverse complement strand
CCGAATCTCTAAGCGCTTCGGTCTAGCAAACTTAATATCTTTATCTCCCAAGTAATCCCAAAGCTCTACTCTTAAGCTATATTCTGACACTTTAATTAGCAACTCAATTACTTCACCCAAATCATGGTCATAGAAAAGGTCGCTCATATCATCGAAGCGAACGAAATCCCTAAGCCGCCCGGTATGAGGCAAGGAGAAAAGCCCCAGAGCTTCCAGTATGTTGGATTTGCCGGTGTTGGGCTTGCCTATGAAGATGTTGACCCGTTTGCAAGCGAGCTTTAGGTGCTTTATAGATTTGAAGTTGCGGATTTCTAAAACCTCTATTATCAAAGCCACCTCCAACTATTGGCTGATCGGTTGAGGAGGATTACTCGAGCAAGAACTCCTTCCGCAACTGGTCGTCCGGTATCCTCTTCTCCATCGGCAGGTACAGTTTAACAGGGATGTCCATTTTGCTGAGGCATCTGCATAACACCGGACCGACATAGCTCCAGTCAAGCCACCCCAGGCCACAGCCGAGGGCCGGGATGGCGAGGGACCGAATGCCCTCGGTTCTGTAGTTCTCCAAGAGCCATTTCAAGCCATCTTCAATGCCTTTGAGGTCTGCCCGTTGTCTCCAGTGCTTCTTGGTAGGGAACAAAAGGAACCAGGTCTGGGAATCAAGGTTGGTCAGCCTTTCGGCCTCGTCGGCAAGCTCCTGATCCAGGGATTTCTCACGTTTGTACAAATAGGGTTTCCCCATCTGCAATATTCCTTTCTTGCACAAATCCTGATACAGCACATAAACGTCCGGGAACTGGTATTTTGCCCTTGAAGCGAGCCCCTTGCCCATAACCCCTACGGTGTTCACGCTAATCGTAAGGGTTTGCATCCGGGACAGGAACATATCTCCTTCAACGAGGCACAGGTTATCGGTAAGTTTTATCTCCCTCGTGGGCAGGAAGAACAGCCCCGGCTCAGGGATGACAGGCACATTGACCCCTGCATCCTTCAGGATTTCCTTGACGGTCTTGGCAGTTTTCCAATTCGGCACGTAAATTTCCTGGATGTATTCAGGGGGCACCCTTTCGGGAACCAGGCATTCGGCCATCAACTTTCTCTTGGAGCCGTCTGCATGGCTCCACCACTCCCGGTCCAGTTCTTCACGCAGCTCTTTCAGCAACTTTCTGCCTTCCTCTATCGGGAGGATTTGAGTGTAACTGCTGGCAGCATTACCCGTTGTTATGAAAAGGTCATTCCTCCTGAGTATGGAGCTTTTGATGCCCACAACGGCGACCTTGTCCACACCAACCTCGAAGAAGACCACCCTGTAAAGCATTGCGTTTCTGGGTTGGAAGTACAGGTTGGCGAACTCCCACAGGGAACGTCCGTCGGGAGCGGTTATCTCTTTTCTCCTGGCCACTATCTCTTCATCATAAACAGCGATGTGAGGGATTCGGTTCCTTTCCACCAGATAGTGACTTAGAATCCCCCTTTTCAATATAGATGGCAGATTGCCAATGTGGGTTATGTAATACAGGCCCCTAAGCTTTAACATCAGCGGCTCCCCGTTTTGATAGCTCTCTCAGCCTTAACTGCCCACATCCAGCCTGTATATCCACTCCCCTGCCTGCCCGCAGGGTCACCGAGATGCCCAGGCGCCGGAGTTCTTCCTCAAAGGCCAGAACCCGACGGCGGGGCGGGGGACCATAAGGCACGCCGGGGACCGGGTTCATTGCGATGAGGTTCACGTGGCACAGCATACCCCCTATGAGGGCAGCCAATTCCCTAGCGTGCCGGATGCTATCGTTCACACGGTCTATGAGCACATATTCAAAGGTGATGCGACGGTTGGTTTGTTCGATATACTCCCGGCAGGCTACCATCAAGCGCTTCAGCGGATACCCTTTGTTGATGGGAACGAGCCTGTCCCGAAGCTCATCGTTAGGAGCGTGGAGGGACACGGCTAGCTCCACTTGTAAGCCCTCCTTAGCCAATCTCCTTATGCCCGGCACAATCCCGACGGTGGAGATGGTAAAACGCCTAGCCCCTAAATTAAAACCCCGGTGATCGTTGAGGGTTCTGATGGCGTGCAAGGTAGCATCGTAGTTCAAAAAGGGCTCGCCCATCCCCATCACCACCACGTTGGTGATGGGCTTTTCATCCCGGTTCACTTGGGGTTTCATCTCCCTGGCGAAGTGGAGCACCTGGGCTATGATTTCACCTGCCCTGAGGTTGCGCTTAAAGCCGCTTTTGCCGGTGGCGCAGAAGGCACACCCGATGGGGCATCCCACCTGAGTGGAGATGCATACCGTGCGCCGCTTGGGATACAGCATCAGCACGCTTTCGATGGTCTCGCCATCTTGCAGGCGGAATAGCACCTTGCGGGTGGAGCCGTCTTCGGAGACCAATTCCTCCACCGGCTCCAAAGGGCTCAGTATGAACTCTCCCCCCAGGCGCTGGCGGAGGGCCTTGGGGAGATTAGTCATCGCTTGGAAGTCATCCGCCAGGTGCTTGTATACCCATTCCCAAACCTGCTTAGCCCGGTAGGATGGCTCACCCCATTCAGCGAACAGCTTCTCCAGTTGTTCGTAGGTAAACTCTGGCAGTATCCTCCTTCCATCCGCTGGAGGTTTCATCCTTGGACCTCAAGTCAAATCGACAGGACTTACGCACTTCTCTAAAAGCAGTCTAGTTTTTACCGCAGAGAGCGCCGAGGACGCTGAGATACAAATTCTAGATTCGCCATTCGCAGATCCGCTGATTCGCCATTCCTTAAAATTTCTCTGCGCTTTCTGCGACCTCGGCGGTTTACGAATTACCTGCTTAGGCAAAACTGCGTAAGTACTGTCAAATCGAGCGCTAATCCTCCCGCCGCATTCCCATCAGCAGGAAGCCGTAGTAGAGCAAGGTGGAGAGAGCCTGAGCCAAAGCCGCCACATAGGTCAAAGCAGCCGCCGAGAGCACGCTTTTAACCGCCTTGGCATCTTCCCCGGTTACCAGCCCCGTTTCCCGGAGCATCTTCAACGCCCGGCGGGAGGCGTCCAATTCTACCGGCAAGGTCAACAGGGCGAAGATTGCACCCAGGGAGAAGAGGACGAGCCCCAAAGCCGCCAAGTTGAATTGGTCGAGCATAAATCCTACGAAGAAGAATATGGGGCCGAGCCAGGAGCCCAGGTTCACCATAGGCACCAAACCGGCACGCAGTTTAAGAGGAAGGTAGTTATTGGCATCCTGAACGGCGTGTCCTACCTCGTGGGCTACGATGCCCAGGGCCGCTACCGAGGGCACCCTGGCGACGCTTCCTGAGAGGCGCAGGGTCTTAGTACGGGGGTCATAATGGTCGGTCAGATGTCCAGGGACACCTTCGATGTTCACCCCGTAAAGCCCATTATGGCGCAAAAGCATCTCTGCTACCCTAACACCATCCACTCCTAAGCGATTTCGCACCCGAGAATACTTGGAATAAGCGGTCTGGACCTTAAATTGAGCGTATAGAGCCAGCAATAATGCAGGTAAAGCGAAGATAAAATACATTGGATCCCAGAGCCACATCCTTTAACCACCTCCTTTGCTCGGAATTCTGCCAACACCCCACATTTGTCCTTTGCTTTAAGGCGGAGGATTTTGTGCTGAAGAACGTAGATTTCCCAAACACAGGGTCATCACACAGCTAACAGTATACTAAATTAGCAAGATTAAGTCAACCTCTCTCCGAACGAGAGTGTTGAAAAACTCCGGGTTGGAAACTACTCCGCAGGCTAGGGATGGAAAAAGGGGGGTGTTTTCTCGTGCGGGGGCGAAGCCCCCGCACGAGAAAACACTTCAAAAAATGCTTTTTAACCTGCCCTTGCCGGAGGGAACCATTTGAGCAAGAACAGCGTGGTGCTTTTTCAACACCCTCCTCCGAACGAGGGTGTTGAAAAATTGCCATTCCCATTTTATTTGATGAGCGTCCTTTGCCCGATGCAGGTTAAAAAGGCCTTTTGAGGGTATTTTCTTGCACGGCAGCTTCGCCGCCGTGCAAGAAAATACTGCGATTAAGTGTAGAGCTGCCCGCTTGTCCCCTGCCCAGGGGTGTGATATAATCTTGATGACTGGATGGAGATTTCATGATGTTCATTAGATTTCATCCCCACGCCTTGGAGCCTGTCTGAAAAATTCACTTTAACTGGATTAAAAAAGGGAAGGAGGATTTGAAGGTGTTTTTGTGCGGCGGCTTCGCCGCCGCACAAAAACACCTTTTCCTCCTCCTTACCCCTTTAGGGAGTAAATCCGTCAAGCTTAGTGACCTTTATGAAGGAACTTATCCTACTTAGAGGGTTATTTTCTCTTACCACCTAGTGGAGGTGCAAAGATGCCCGAGGAACCCAGAATCGGAGTCTTTGTCTGCTGCTGCGGCAAGAACATAGCAGGCACGGTGGACGTGGAAGCCGTGCGGGCCTACGCCGAAACCCTCCCCAACGTGGTGTTCACCAAAATCAACAAGTACACCTGCTCCGACCCCGGCCAGCAGGAGATCAGACGCTGCATCGTGGAGAACAAGCTTAACCGGGTGGTCATCGCCGCCTGCTCCCCCCGCTTGCACGAGCCCACCTTCCGCCAGTGCGTGGCCGAAGCGGGCCTCAACCCCTACCTGATGGAGATAGCCAACATCCGGGAGCATTGCTCCTGGGTGCACCTGTACGACAAAGAAGCTGCCACCCGCAAGGCCCAGGACATCGTGCGGATGGCGGTGGCACGGGCTAGGTGGCTCACCCCCCAGACCGAAACCCGTGTGCCGGTGACCGATGCCGCCCTGGTCATCGGCGGGGGCGTGGCCGGGATACAGGCGGCGCTCGACCTGGCCGATGCGGGGCATAAGGTCTACCTGGTGGAGAAGGAGCCGTCCATCGGCGGGATTATGGCCCGGCTGGATAAAACCTACCCCACGATGGACTGCTCGATATGAATCCTGGGGCCGAAGATGATGGATGCCGGTCGGCATCCCAACATCACCTTGCTGGCCTACAGCGAGGTCGAATCCATCACCGGATACGTCGGCAACTTCCACGTCAAGGTGCGCAAGAAGGCCCGCTACGTCAAAGAGGATGAGTGCACCGCCTGCGGCGATTGCGCCGAAGTCTGCCCCGTCGTAGTCCCCGATGAATTCCAGATGGGCCTCTCGGTGCGGAAGGCCATTTACATCCCCTTCCCCCAGGCCGTCCCATCAGCCTATGTGGTGGATATCGAACATTGCCTGGGCGATAAGCCCATCGCCTGCGGCAAGTGCATCGAAGCTTGCGAGAAGAAGGCCATAGACTTCGATATGCAGGACGAAATCGTCGAATTCGACGTGGGCGTGATCATCGTCGCCACGGGGATGGAGACATACGACCCCACCGAGCTGGACGAATACGGCTACACCCGCTACCCCGACGTCATCACCAGCCTGGAGTTCGAGCGGCTCATCTCCGCCGAAGGCCCCACCGGCGGCCACTTCATCCGCCTCAGCGACGGCGGCGAGGTCAAGAAGGTGGCCTTCATCCAGTGCGTGGGCTCCCGCTCCGAGAAGCGGGGCAACCCCTATTGCAGCAACATCTGCTGTATGAACACCATCAAAGATAGCCTCCTCCTCAAGGAGCACTATCCCGACATTGACATCACCGTGTTTTATATGGACATCAGGGCCTTCGGCAAGGGGTTCGAGGAGCTTTACAAGCGCAGCAAGGAGCT
>DRAO01000159.1 GCA_011041825.1 Chloroflexota bacterium | reverse complement strand
CTCCCACGCCAACTCCCATCCCACCAACCCCCACCGTAGTAATACAGGTGCCCATTTCGCCTACCCCGGTCCCTTCCTTTACCCCTCGTCCCACACCTGTGCCTTCGCCTACTCCAGAGATTTCCTTCGACCTGGGGAGCCTGGGATCTGCTTTCTGCTACGGGGCTGGTGGAGCTGTGGCCATCTTCGCCTTCGTGGGGCTGCTCTACTTCATCCGTTGGCTCGTCTCATTAATCATAGGCCTAATTCGACATTAAACCCAAGCTGGATTAGCTTGCTTGATGCCCAGCACCTTCCTTAAAATCTTCCGCAAAATTTGGCAGAAGCCCGGCGGTTCGGCACCGGACGGGTTGGGATAAGGAAGCGTTTTTGCAGGCGAAAGCCCGCTTCTTACGTGACCATAATTATGTGTGGAGCTGCCGCAAGAGCGATGGGATGAAAAGCTATGGGGAGGAAGCTCCTGGTTGGCTTGGGGAACCCGGGGCCAGAGTATGCTGAAACCCGCCACAATGTGGGGTTCCAGTTCCTGGACCGCTTGGCCCACAAGCATAGGCTTAACTTCACCACCTTTAAATTCAGGGCCTGCCTGGCTCAGGGGGAAATTAACGGCCACCAGGTCCTCCTGGCCAAGCCCCTCACCTTTATGAACCTGAGTGGGCAGGCGGTTAAACCTCTGGTCAAAGCCTACGAGGTGGAATTGAGCGACCTGCTGGTCATCTACGATGATATGGACCTGCCCTTGGGAACGGTCAGGCTGAGGCCAAAGGGAAGCGCCGGGGGGCACAAGGGGATGGATTCGATTATCCGGGCCCTTGGGAATCAGCAGTTCCCCCGCCTGCGCTTTGGCATAGGCCGCCCTCCCCACGGAGATGCAATAGATTATGTGCTCAGCGAATTCACCGAGGACGAGAAAGCAGCGATGGAACGGGCCTATGAGGTAGGCATAGAGGTTGTAGAGACCTGGATTACAAGGGGGATGGAAGCAGCCCTTAATTGGCTGGCTCAGAGAAATAGGGATGGGAGGTAGGGAGGAAATGCAAGAGATGATGGTGATTGTAAACCCCGTAGCCGCCAATGGGAAGGTGGGCAAGAAATGGCCCCAGGTAAGGGAATTCCTGGAATCCCGAGGGGTTCCTTTCTCCTCCTCGCTCACCCAATATCATCAGCACGCCATCCACCTGGCCCGAGAAGCCGTGCAGAAAGGGTTTCAAACCATCGTGGCCTTCGGCGGAGATGGCACCCTTAACGAAGTAGTCAATGGCGTCTTCCAGGAAGGGCTTGATGTGGACGTAACGATAGGGGCAATTCCGGGCGGCACGGGCTCTGATTTTACCCGAAGCCTCAACCTGCCTCGTGACCCGGTGGAAGCTTTTAAGCGGCTGCTGGAGGGGAGGACACGCCTGGTGGATTTGGGCGAGATAGAGTGCCTGAAAGAAGGCAAGCCCGAGCGCCGCTATTTCATCAACATAGCAGGGATGGGTTTCGATGCTGAAGTGGCTGAGCGGACCAACCGTGCCCCTAAATTCCTGGGGGGCACGATACCTTATCTCTTCAACCTCTTCATCTCCCTGGTTACTTACCGGAGCAAGCATTACCGGATTGAGATGGACGGAAAGGCCCTCGAACAGAAGGCCTATTTTCTCGTGATAGCCATAGGGAAGTATTTTGCCGGGGGGATGTTCGTAGCCCCCGAAGCGGAGCTTGATGACGGGTTGTTTGATGTGCTCATCATAGGCGATATGCCCAAACTTGAATTCGTGGCAAATGTGGCCCGGGTGTACAAGGGCACTCACCTGGAACACCCGAAAGTGGATGCTTACAAAGCACGGCACATAAAAGTCCACTCCGAAAGCGAGGTCTTTATCCAGGCTGAAGGTGAGATAGTGGGAACAGCCCCGGCCACCTTCAAAATACACCCCAAAACGGTCAAATTCCTGTATTAACTTTCATAACTTTCCCAGGCTCACTGATGGAAAGCCAAACCGAGCAAGCAATCTCTGACGCAATGATGCATCCTGACCCAGGATTTCCATCAAACAAGGCCACACCCTGGCGAGACCGAAGTAGCAAGGGGCCATTCGATCCGTATGCCTTCTTGCAGCGGTGATTATAGCCTCAGGAGAGTCATAAGAGGATACCATTTCAGGAGTAGCTTTGCTTCGGAGCGCCTCCAGGGCTTGATCCGTTAAATCATCCTGCAAGAAGCGCCCAGGGTAGGGGTTGAGAGCCTCAAGAGGGAGGGGATTTACATCATCCCGCTCTGCTGCTAGGCGCAATTTCTCCCGTTCGTAGATGAACCGGTACACATCCTGAAGCAATTTAGTGTAAGGCAAGGCCCCATAGGGTTCAGGGGGCAAGTGGGTGATGGTCAGCTCCTTATCGAACCAGAAATCAAACCCGGCCAGGTGAGCGTTTATCACGTAATCAATGTCCTCCCCCCGGGTAATGGCGGGATCAAAAGGAACCCGGGTGAAGAGATTGCGGTGAAGGACCATATTGCCTCCGAAAGCGATGTAAGTCCGAGCTAACCGGCCTGGCTTTTCCAGGAGCCTTTTGATAGCCTGGTTCATAAAAATGTTCTTATCCAGGAAGATATTCCCCGTTGGAGGGTGCTCCGGCAGGAAAGGGTTCCCTTCCTTATCCAGGTAAAGGCCCCCTAAGCCCCATACCCTTTTGCCTCTGTATTCCTGCCCGATGAATTCGAGAGCTTTAGGCAGGTAATCTGGTTCAATTACCTCATCATCATCCAGAGCAACAATGACCTCCGCTCCCAAAATGTGAGGGATGATTAGCTGGCAATTGCGCACCCCGGGGTAACTTCGCAAAGAGAGGAAGGGCAGGAGGTCCCATTGGCCCAATTCCTGTGCCCGTTTCCGGACCAATTTCAACTCCTCAGCAGAGAACTGGGCAATGGGGAAACTTTCACGGAAAGGGGCAATAAGGCCATTTACCCTCTCCGCAGCAGCTTGCTCCAGGTCAGGGTGAACGGTGGCTGTCAGGACAAGCACTGAGAAGGGAGGTTCTTTCACCTGGCATAGGGAACGCAGCAGGCGTGGCAAAGTGCTCTTGCCATCCACCGGAGTTGGGTGGTCAAAGAGCGCTCCAGAGGCTTCACCAAGCTGGTCCCGCCTCCAGGTCCAATAAGTTGGTATGACAATAAAAACCTCCAAACTTCCTTTCATAATTCAGCCCTTACAAATCCGTTTGTTCCCTCTGGTTAACATCTGGTTAACAGGTATTCGATGAACCTGCTTAGATTTACACTTGCGGCACAACAGACCTTATCTGCCGCTCCATAGAAGATAAAGAGTTCATCACCGAGGATTACGGCTCCTTCTGGAAACACAACGTTTGGGACATCGCCTTCTTTCTCATATTCCTCCTCAGGCTCCAGTATTGGTTCCGGAGTACGGGCGATGACCCTCCACGGCTCTTCGAGGTCCAAGAGAGCTGCGCCCGCCCGGTATGCCCTATCCTCATCAACCCCGTGGTAAATTAAGAGCCAGCCTTCTTCGGTCTTCAACGGCGGTGGCCCGGCCCCTATCTTCCTGGATTCCCAGGGCTGCTCCGGCTTCATCACGAGCCTGTGTTCATACATCCTGCCAGCTATATCATCAAGGTAAGCGAACCAGATACCGGGGACATCAGTGGGATAACCGGGGCCAATCCAGGCACTCGGCCTGTGGAGGGCAGCATACTTTCCTCTGATCTTCTCTGGGAACAGAACCGTATCCCGTTCGTTAGCTCCATAAGGGGTGATGATGCCCAACCTCTGAAAGCTCATACGCCCCGACTCGATGGTGACCTCAGCGAGAGAAATGCGGGTGCGAGCTTGAGGTGGAAGGGGAATGCCCAAGCGTCTGCGGACAGCATAGGGGGGACAAGGCGTAGGTGTGATGACATAAGTCATATAAAGTTGGCCTTCAAGGGGCGTGAGCCTCGCATCCTCAACAGACACCTCCCACAGTTCTATCTCAGGCGAGAAGCAGGGCTTGTCCGAGCGAGCTACCAGGTTGAGGTTTTCATCGAAAACAGCGTGGCCAAGCCTTGAAATGTAGTGAACATATTCCCCTACGGCCCGGTAAAGCAGGTGGATCTTACCATCCATATAAGCAACGGCCGGGTTGAAGACAGCAATGGATTCCCAAGTATCCCCCCTGGGTTTTAAGATGGGATTCCCTTTGTGGCGTCTAAGTTTCATAAGGTCTTACCTCCTTGTCAGAGCCATTGTGGTAATAAGGTGAAGTTGTAGAGCTTATCCTCAAAGTGAAAACTGAGGGCACATACCGGACAGGTATGTGCCCTCACCGCCCAGGCCGGACGTGGCTTACTTGGGCAGGGCAGGTTTAATGCGCTCGCAGAAAGCTTTGACGCTGTCTTCGACGGACTTCTGCCCCAGCCACATCTGGCTCAGTTCCTGGCTCCAGGCCGACCACATCTCGCCCATATTGGGGATGACCGGGTAATAATGGATCTCGTCCTCAGTGTACTCAATCAACACTGAGCGATGCTCGGGAGGCGTGGACTTGACGAAGGCATCAGAGCGGGCATACTTGATCATCGAAGGTGTGGCCATCCCGGATTCGGCGGTGCGCACCTGGCCCCGCTCCCCGACGAAGAACTTCACAAGCTCCCAGGCGGCATCCGGGTTCTTAGTGGCTTTAGCCACAGACCAGGCGACGGTATCCACCACCGTACCCCGCTTGCCCGTCCTGGGGCTGATAGGGATAGGGGCGATGTCCCATTCAAAGTCCTTGATCTCCCGGAAGCCCAGGATACGCCAGCCACCGCATACGTACATAGCTGCCTTCCCGCTGGCAAACATTTCCTTGGCCGAGAGCTCCCCAAGCTCTTTCTTGCTGGGTGCAACCTTGTATTTGAACATCATATCGGTAAGGAACTTGAGGGCCTCCACCGCAGGAGGTTCGGTCAGCGTGCACTTGGTCTTGTCTTCGCTCAGGATGCTCCCGCCGTTGGCATAAATCCAGGCTCCGATGCGGTTCATCCCCACATCGGTGACAAAGCCCCACTGATCGGTTACCCCGTCGCCATCGGTGTCGGCGGTTAGCTTCTTGGCAGCCTCAAGGACATCATCCCAAGTCCAGCTCTTATCGGGATAAGAGAGCCCGGCCTTGTCGAAGAGGGTCTTATTGTAATAGAGCACCTGGGTGTTCCAGTCCTTGGGCACCCCATAAATTTTCCCCTCATAGGTGAAGGCCTTGATCAGGGCGGGGAAGAACATATCCTTGTTCACCTCAGGGTCCTTGGCCAGGTAATCATCAAGGGGAAGCAGAACCCCTTCCGAAGCGTATTTAACCATCTCGGGGTAACCCATAAACATCAGGTCAGGCGGAGTACCGGCGGCAAACATAGCGGCCACCTTGTCCCAATAGTTCTTGGGAACGTGGATCTGCTCAACCTCGATGTTAGGATGCTCTTCCATAAATTGCTTGATCCAGCCGGCGTAGAGGTCCCTCTCCCCCGAGCTACCCCAATGGATGACGGTGAGTTTAACCTTTGCCTTCTCGGCAGGTGTGGGAGTAGCAGGTGCAGGTACAGGAGTGGGAGTAGGGGTTGCTTTGGGGGCACATGCCGCTACAATGAGAGCTATGATGGTCACCATTAACCCTGTAATCATCAGCTTTTTCATCTCACTCCCTCCTTACAGGATATCTAATCTCACCTTCAATGGCGGAACCCCTCATTGAGCATTGCCTGATGTTGAACATCAGGCTAAACCT
>DRAO01000478.1 GCA_011041825.1 Chloroflexota bacterium | reverse complement strand
GGCTATGATCATCGCCAATGAAGTCTTGCCGCTGCCCGGCGGCCCCCAGAGGATGATGCTGGAAAAGAGGCGGTCGGTTTCTATGGCTCGGCGCAGCAGCTTTCCCGGCCCCAGTATGTGCTCTTGGCCCACGAATTCCTCAAGGGTACGGGGCCTCATCCGAGCGGCCAGAGGAGCCTCTCTCTTTATGCGTTCCTCATAGGCCCGGGCAAAAAGGCCCGGAATTTGCGGGGTTTTCCCCATATCTTTTCCCCCTCAAACTTGTGCAGGGCTTCACCCCCGCAGAGAAGCACTTTTATTATAGCACACATTGATGCGCATATCCAGTTAGAATCCGTACAGGCCAGGGCTTTTCAAAAGTCCTTTTGACCTGCCTCGGGAGGGTGTTGAAAAACCCCGGGGTTAAGCTCGCCCCCGGGAGCCGGGGGAGGAAAAAGAGAGGAGAATTCTTGACCCTTCTCCCACTCTATGATAGAATGAATGTGGTTGCTTAGCCGAAGACATAGGGAAGGAAGCCTGGGAGATTTAACTTGCGGCTCCTTGTTGAGGTGACGTCGGTTAGCCTGTCATTATGCCAGCCTGTGGTAAAGCTATGGAGTTAGTTGATTCCCACACCCATTTAGATTTTCCCCAGTTTGCGGGAGATAGGGAAGAGGCGATAAAACGGGCCTGGGAGGCCGGTGTTCGGCTAATCGTGAATGTGGGCACCGACATCGAATCCAGCCGGGCTTCCATTGCTTTGGCTGAAAAGCACCCTTTCATCTATGCCGCCGTAGGCATCCACCCCCATGACGCACGTCTCCTGGATGATGATGCCCTTGAGGAATTGAAGGAGCTAGCGTGCCATCCCAAGGTGGTGGCCATCGGGGAAATTGGCCTCGATTACTACCGCAACCTTTCCCCTCGGAAAGTCCAGCAGCGGGCTTTCAGAGCTCAACTCGAGCTGGCCCAGGAGATGCGCAAGCCGGTGATAATCCACAGCCGAAATGCCCAGAAAGACACGATGGAGATAGTGAGGGAATTTGCAGCCAGGGTGAACTCTCCGGGGCACCCCATAGGGGTAATGCACTGCTTCTCAGGGAGTTTGGAAGTAGCCTTGGAAGCGGTGAAGTTAGGGTTTATGATTTCGGTGGCCGGTCCCCTTACCTTCAAAAATGCCCGCAAGCTTCCCCAAATAGTGCGGGAAATCCCCCTCGATTACCTCCTCATCGAGACAGATTGCCCTTACCTGGCACCACATCCCCACCGGGGGAAACGGAACGAACCAGCCTACGTGCGCCTGGTAGCTGAAGCCCTGGCCGCCGTAAAGCAGATGGACGTAACCGAAGTGGCCCGGCAAACACTGGAAAATGCGCTTCTGCTCTTCGGAATTGACCCTGTGACCCTGCAATTTTCCCCTTCAACCTGATGGCAAGGGAGGCGAAGGTGGCATACCTGCCATTTCTGGCCCCTATCAAAAGGGAACTAGAAGAAGTCGAGAAAGTAATGCTGGAAAAAATAAGCCTTACCTATCAACCGTTGGCGGAGAATGTAACCCAACTCATAAGGGGTGGGGGGAAGCGGCTCCGCCCTGCCCTGGCTATCCTGGCTTCCAAATTTCACCCAGCCGACAGGGGAAAGGTTATCCTCCTGGCTGCTTCGATAGAGATGCTCCACACCGCCACCCTCATCCACGATGACCTTATTGATAACGCCTCCAGCCGGCGAGGGCTTCCTACCCTCAATAGTATGTGGCCATCGGCAGCCGTAGTGCTGGCTGGAGACCATATCCTTGCGGGGGCAGCTTCCCTGGCCGCCCGTACCGGAAGCCCTCGAGTTGTGCGCATCATCGCCGAGACGCTGCAAATCATCTGCGACGGCGAGATACGCCAGATTTTCGGGGCTTACGGCTGGCCTCAGGATATAAAGGATTATTACTACCGGATATACGCTAAAACGGCCTCCCTCTTCGCTGCCGCTACGGAGGCAGGAGGAGTGCTGAGCAAAGCACCCGAGGGGGAAATCCAGGCCCTCCGCAAATACGGCGAATACCTGGGTACCGCTTTCCAGATAGTGGATGATGTGCTGGATTTCACGGGCAAGGAAGAGGAAATGGGCAAGCCCACAGGCAGTGACCTCCGCCAGGGCATCGTCACGCTCCCCGTCTTCTATTTTATGGAGGATTACAACGATTCGAAGCTTTTGCTTAAAGCCCTAAACGCACGGGGAGAAGAGAGGGGAGAGGCTATCGCTACCCTGGTGGAGTTAATCAGGAACTCCCAGGCCATAAAGCTGTCCTTGGATAAAGCCCGGGAATTCGTGATTCGGGCCAAGGAGGCCCTCTCCATCTTCCCCGATAACCAATACCGTCGCATAATGCTGGAGCTGGCTGATTTCGTGATTGAGCGGAAGATATGAGTACCGATTTAGCGGTGATAATAGTAAGCTGGAATGTGCGCCCACTTTTAGAGCGATGTCTGGCGAGCCTTAGAAGGGCAAGAGGGGTCAAATTCATCCCCCCCGATGCTCGGCCTGCCCCGGAACCCAGAGCTTTTCAACCCGGCCTTTACCGGGCCCTGGCGATTGTAGTGGATAACGCCTACTCCGATGGAAGCGCTGAATTAGTGCGCTCCTCTTTCCCCTGGGTGCATCTCATTGCCTCTGAGGAGAACCTCGGTTTCACGGCGGCCAACAACCTGGCCATAAAGGGGCAGATGGAAAGCGCCCACCCCCCCGCTTTCTTCCTGCTGCTCAATCCCGATACCGAGGTTCACCCTGATGCCTTACGCCTTATGGTGGAATTTATGTACCAGCACCCGGAAGTAGGGGTTCTGGGGCCTATGCTCCTGAACCCGGATGGCTCAGTCCAATCCTCACGCCGCCGCTTTCCCACCCTGTGCACCGCTTTGGTGGAAAGCACCATCATCCAGTGGCGGTTCTGGAAGGACAACCCCATCCTCCACCGCTATTACGTGTTGGATTGCCGGGATGATGAAACCCAGGAAGTGGATTGGGTCACCGGCGCCTGTTTTATGGTGCGGCGAGAAGCGGTGGAAAAGGCCGGGCTTATGGATGAAGGCTTCTTTATGTATTCCGAGGAGTTGGACTGGTGCCGTCGGATAAAGGCCGAAGGGTTCAAGGTGGTATATTTCCCTGAAGCGAAAGTCACACACTATTCAGCTAAATCCAGCGAGCAGGTTAAGACCTTCCAGCACATCCAATTCCAACGGAGCAAAATCCGCTATTTCCGTAAATATCACAGCTCAATGGCCGCCTGGCTCCTGCGCCTGTTTCTCCTCTTCAATTACTTGCTTCTCTTTCTAGAAGAAGCCGTAAAATGGGGCTTCTCCCGCCGCCCCGTAAACCATCAACGGATGCAAAGCTATTGGCAGGTGCTTATGTCCGGCTTAAGATGATGGACTAGCCTTAAGCGAGGAAAAAACTTAAGGAGGGGGACGGGGTATGAAAACCTGCCTTATAAGCGGCGAATTTCCTCCTATGCAGGGGGGAGTAGGGGATTACACCAAGGAATTAGGGTTGGCTCTGGCATCTGAAGGGGTGGAAGTATGCGTGATAACTTCTACCAAGGCTGATGCTAACTTCCCCTCTCTGAAAGTGCTCCCAATAATCAAGAAGTGGAATTGGCGGAGTTGGGGTTCCATCATTAAGGTGATAGAGCAGGAAAAACCTCAGGTCGTACACATCCAGTATCAGGCGGCAGCGTATGGGATGCACCCGGCAATAAATTTCCTGCCCTGGCGCTTGCGGCTGATGAATTCCCGCCCCCGGATTGTCACAACCTTCCATGACCTGAGGGTGCCTTACCTTTTCCCCAAGGCCGGGGTCTTACGACGGTGGGTGGTTATGGCTATGGCCCGGGGGTGTGATGCCGTTATCGTAACAAATGTGGAGGACCTGCTCACCTTGCGGCAGCATATCGAGCGCAACAGGCTCCTCCCCAAGCCTGCACTTCATCACATCCCCATCGGCTCCAACATAAAGCCTTTACCTCCCCCCAATTACAACCGGGATGCCTGGCGGGCCCGATGGGGAGTTAGCAAGGAGGACTTCTTGCTCTCTTATTTCGGATTCCTCAATGAGACCAAAGGGGGGGAAACCCTGATTAAGGCCCTGTTCCAATTGGTAGAGAACGGTTACCCCACCAAATTGCTTATGGTGGGAGGACAGGTTGGAGCTAGCGACCCTACTAACGTGGAATATGCCCGCCGGATAAAGGCTTTGGTTGAAGAATTGGGCTTGGAAAAACGGGTGATGTGGACAGGCTACACTCCTCCTGAGGAGGTATCAGCCAATTTAATGGCTTCCGACGTATGTGTGTTGCCCTATAAAGATGGCGTGTCCTTACGCCGGGGGAGCTTGCATGCTGCCCTCATCCACTGCCTCCCGGTGATAAGCACTTTCCCCCGGGTACCTGTGAAGGAATTTGTGAACGGCCAGAACATCCTGCTCATCCCTCCCAATGACCCGAACGCCCTGGCCGAAGCGGTGATTGCGCTTTACAAAGACCCGGCCCTGCGAGAGCGACTGGGTAGAGGGGCTTGTGAACTGGCCAAGGAATTCGGCTGGGAAGGTATAGCGAAGGATACGCTGGAGGTATATGAAAGCATGCTGGGGATTTAAACTACCGGAGCAAGCATAAGGAGGAAAAACCGATGACTGGTTACGTGTACCATCCTATCTACCTGGAACACACTTGTGCAGGCCATCCCGAAAACCACCACCGGCTGAAAGCCATAATGGAACTCCTGAAGGAAAGGGATGTGCTCCCCCATCTCCAGCTGGTGGAGCCAAAACCCGTTTCGATGGAACTTCTGGAGAGAGTCCATAACCCTTATTACATCAAGCTGGTACAGAGGGTGGCCGAAACAGGGGGCGGGAACCTGGATATGGACACCTATGTAGGGCCTCGCTCTTACGAAGCCGCCCTTATGGCTGCCGGAGGCGTGGTGGAGGCAGTGAAAGCGGTCCTGGACGGGGAAGTGGACAGCGCCTTCGCCCTGGTAAGACCTCCTGGTCACCACGCTACACCTAACCGGGGGATGGGCTTCTGCCTGTTTAACAATGTAGCCATCGCTGCCCGCTATGCGTTGGAGAGGGATGAAGTGAAGCGAATCCTGATTGCGGACTTCGATGTGCATCACGGCAACGGCACCCAGGACATCTTCTATCGGGAATCCAGCGTGCTTTATTTCTCCACCCATCAGTACCCTCACTACCCCGGCACCGGACGCATCACCGAGACCGGTGAGGGCGAGGGCAAGGGTTACACCGTCAACGTCCCGATGCGAGGTCGGGTGGGCGATGAAGGCTACCGGCGCATCTTCGAGGAAATATTATGGCCCATCGCACGCCGCTACCACCCCGATTTGGTGCTGGTCTCGGCAGGCTTTGATGCCCACTGGGCCGACCCGCTGGCTTCTATGCTCCTCTCCATCACCGGCTATACCAACCTGGCCCGCATCCTTAAGGCCATCGCCGATGAGCTGTGCGAGGGCCGCATCATCTTCGTCCTGGAGGGGGGCTATAAGCTAGAGGTGCTTTCCCATTGCGTGCTCAACATCTTCTATACGCTGATGGGGGAGGAGAAATTGCTCGACCCCCTGGGACCTTCCCCTTATAGAGAGCAACCTGTAGATGAACTCATCAAGGTATTGAAGGAAATTCACAACCTCTCAAAGCAGGCATAAATAAGGCTCAGTCTAGCTACCTGACACTTTTGACTTGCTCCCCTGAAGCAGATTTGCGCAGCCCACCCGCCGGGCGATGAATCACCCGGCTGAGAAGCCTTAAAGC
>DRAO01000319.1 GCA_011041825.1 Chloroflexota bacterium | reverse complement strand
CTTAGTATCACTATCGCTAACAGAAGAGGCATATTTACCTCCCGCCCATAATACACACGCAATTATACCAGCTTGCCTGCTTTTTAGCAACCTCCGGCAGCACGAGGGTGTTGAAAAACTCCGGGGGTGGAAACTACTCCTGCCCGGAAAAACGCCTTACAAAGGTATGTTGCCATGCTTCTTAGGCGGATTTGCATCCCGCTTATTTTGAAGCATCCTTAGGGCCTCTATCAGGCGAGGACGGGTCTCATGGGGTTCTATGATGTTGTCCACAAAACCTCTGGAAGCTGCTACATAAGGGTTGGCGAACTCGGCCCTGTAATCCCTCACCAGTTTCTCCCTCAAAGCCTCAGGGTCTTCAGCCTGGGCCAGCTCACGACGGAATATGATGTTCACAGCCCCTTCCGGCCCCATCACGGCAATCTCAGCCGTTGGCCAGGCCAGCACCAGGTCTCCTCGGATGTGCCGGGAGTTCATAACACAGTAAGCCCCCCCGTAGGCTTTACGGGTTATGACCGTGATGCGAGGGACGGTGGCCTCACAGAAGGCGTACAGGAGCTTGGCCCCGTTGCGGATGATGCCCCCGTGCTCCTGAGCCACTCCGGGTAGGTACCCTGGCACATCCTCGAATACCACCAACGGGATGTTAAAAGCATCACAGAAGCGCACGAAACGTGCTCCCTTTACTGAAGCATCTATATCTATGGCTCCAGCCAGGACTTTCGGCTGATTAGCCACGATACCCACGCTGAATCCCCCTAACCGAGCAAAGCCTACCACTATGTTGGGGGCATAATTGGTATGGACCTCCAGAAACTCCCCGTTGTCCACAACCCGCCTTATGACTTCCTTGATATCATAGGGCCTTGTGGGGCTCTCGGGGACGATTTCATCTAGCTCCAGGTCCTGACGGTTAGGGTCATCCTCCGTGGGCACAAAGGGAGGGTCCTCCATATTGTTTTGGGGGATATAGCTGAGGAGGGAACGGATGATACGGAAGCATTCATCCTCATTATCGGCCATAAAATGGGCCACGCCGCTTTTGGAGGCATGGACATTAGCCCCTCCCAATTCCTCAAAGGTCACCTCCTCCCGGGTCACGGCCTTTATCACTTCCGGCCCGGTGATGAACATATGGCTTATGCCCTTCACCATAATTATGAAGTCCATAATGGCAGGGGAATAGACAGCCCCTCCCGCACAGGGGCCCATAATGGCCGAAATCTGTGGGATAAGGCCAGAGGCCAGGGTATTGCGGAGGAAGATTTCAGCGTAACCGGCCAAGCTCATCACTCCTTCCTGGATGCGGGCCCCTCCCGAATCGTTGAGCCCGATAACAGGGGCTCCATTCTTCATCGCCAAATCCATAACTTTGCAGATCTTGGCAGCATGGGCCTCTCCTAAGCTGCCCCCGAAGACGGTGAAGTCTTGGGCGAACACAAAGACCAGACGCCCATCTATGGTCCCGTAACCGGTAACCACCCCATCACCCAGGATTTTGCGCTCAGCCATACCAAATTTGGTGGCCCGATGGGTTACAAACATATCCAATTCCCGGAATGACCCTTCGTCGAGCAATTTCTCCAACCTTTCACGAGCGGTGAGTTTGCCTTTGGCGTGCTGGACATCAATCCGCTTGGGCCCTCCACCTAGCTTGGCTTCCTCCCTCTTTTGCCTCAATTCCTCTATGTACTTTTTGATGCCCATTGCATCCCTCCTTTAGATAGATTGTGCTTCCCTCCCTGAACAGAGGTCTCTCAGGGAAAGCTATTTCTTTGACGGAGGCTTTGTCGCCATCGAAGAATTAGCTTCCCCTCACTTCCCCCTCACCTGGGTTATCAACACCGCTGAAGCCCCAGCTTCTTTCAGGGCCTTCTCGACAGCACTCGCTGTTTCCGGTTCCACCAAAGCTACCATATTGCCGCCTCTCCCGGCTCCTGAGAGCTTTGCTCCCAAGGCCCCTGCTTTGCGAGCGGCTTCCACCAATTCGTCCAATTCCGCACAGGAAACCCCCATCTCCACCAGCAGGCTATGGTTCTCATCCATAAGCCTGCCCACCCGCATCAAATCCCCCTCTTCGATGGCCTTCCGGCCTTCCTCAGCCACTTTCCCAATTCGGTCAAAGAGGGTTTCATAGTAAGCCCTGTTTCTTTCCCAGGCCTTTCGTACATCCAATACCACATCCCGAGTGGGGCTGGATATGCCTGTATCCCCTATGACCAGCGAGAAAGGTTGTCCCATCGTAAAGGTCTGAATAGGGCGCCCTTTAATAAAAAACACCGGTGACTCGAAAGCGATTACAGTATTATCAATGCCGCTTGGGGTTCCATGGTAGATCTTCTCGACCTCATAAACGAGGGCCGAGATTTCCGAGGGTGGCAAGGTGACCCCCAGGTGTTGAGAAAGGGCCTTCACTATAGCGGTCGAAATGGCAGCCCCGCTCCCCAATCCTCTGGCAATGGGTATGGTGGAACGCAAGGCGATGGTCAAGGCGGGGGGAGATTCTATCCCCAGGCGTCGAAGGGTGAGTTCCACAATGAGGCGGAGGGGGTCATCGGAGGGGGCTTCATCCACACGAAAACACCTCCCCAGGTCCAGGGCAATCACAGTTATACCCTGACCTGGAGAGGCATCCTCGACGATGGCTGTGGCTTCCACGCCTGATACCGGTACCGCTATAGCAGGGCGGCCATAAACGACAGCATGCTCACCAAAGAGGATAACCTTCCCCGGAGCTCGTGCAATCGTCATCGCAAGCCTCTGCCCTCTATAGGGTTTTTCAGGATTGAGGAGGGGTGCGTCCCAGGATTTCCATAAGTTTATCCAGCATCTCGTAGGCGAATTTCTGGCGGAACCCAGCCAGGCAGGCTATGAGGGCAGGGAGCCATTGGATGTTCTCTTCACTAAGACCTGTCACCTGGGCTCCCATAGCCAGGAAGCCAGCCGAAACTATGAGGTGGATAAGGCCGCCGAGGATTATGCCCATAACGGGTTGGACAACGTAGTACATATTGTAGTATTTGTTGTAATCCTGCCGGACGGCCACGTGCCAGTATAAGCTGTATAGTGCTCCCACCACTCCGCCTATGCCTCCCCAAATCATAGTAATCCACATAGGGAATACTTCCCTCATCCCCGTGACAGGGCTGCTGATTTTCCAGATAGGAGCCAGCAGGGAAGCGATGGGCTTTTCAAAAATCATAAGGACCAGCAACAATACAAACCATCCTACCTCATAGAGGAATATCCTGGTCCCGTATATAGCCCCCCAGGTGCGGCAGTTTTTAATCCTGTTTAGCAGGGCCTTGACCTTGTTTATGTTATATTCCGCCTTTTCAAACTCCTCTGGCTTCTCTATGAGGGTATTGCGAGCTTCCATCAGGAGGCTCAGGGCTTCTTCAACCTGCTCGCTAGCGCTGATTTCTTCGGTTACCTGCTTGTAGAGCTCCTCGATATCGTTGAAGAGGTCCCGAAAGCGGCCTTTGCCTATGCGTTCGATGATTTCCTCGTACTTCTCCTCCTTGGGGGCCTCGGGAGGAGCTTTGGGGACCTCCGGTTTGGCCTCTGCCTCTGGTGGGGCTTCGGGCGCAATCTCCGGCGGGGCCTTGATTTCAACCTCGGGAGGGGCTTCGACTGCGACCTCGGGTTGGGCTTCAGGCCCTGTACCGGCTTCTGCTTCGGCGGCAAGGGCTTCCTCGGCGAGGGCCTTTTCCGCTTCCCCAAAGAGGATTTTAACTCCCTTGCCTTTGATGCTAGCTCTTGGTGCCATTTATCACCTCCTCAGCCAATTCCCTGTATGCTTGGGCTCCTTCGTGACGCTTATCGTATTCCAGGATGGGCTTTTTGGCCACAGGAGCTTCCGCAAAACGGATGCTTTTCTTTATCACCACCTTAAATACCATAGGGCCAAATACGGAGCGGATTTCATCCAGCACTTCCTTGGCGTGCAAGGTGCGGCTATCATACATAGTGGCCAGGATTCCCAGGATGCGAAGGTTCCTGTTCAGCTTTGCCTTTATGGTGTTGATGGTGTTAAGGAGCAAGCGAAGGGCCCGGAGGGCCAGGTATTCACATTGGAGGGGGATTATCACGCCATCCGCTGCTGTAAGGGCATTTACCGTCAGAAGCCCGAGGCTTGGAGGGGTGTCTATCAGGATGAACTCGTACTTTTCAACGACTGGGGAAAGGGCTTCCTTGAGCGCAAATTCCCGGCCTATCATAGCCACCAGCTCTAACTCGGCAGCCGAGAGGTCAATGTTGGCCGGGGCTACAAAGAGGTTCTCCCTGACCTGGGTTATTATCTCCTCGATGGACACCTTGGAATCCAGGAGGGCCTGGTACATCGTTTTGCTTAGGGAATAACTTTCTATGCCCATACTTATGGAAAGGGCTCCCTGAGGGTCCAGGTCTACCAGGAGCACCTTGTAGCCCTTTTCGGCCAGGGCGGCTCCCAAGTTTATGACTGTAGTGGTCTTGCCTACGCCGCCTTTCTGATTAGCCACCGTTATGACGTAATCCATCCTGGTACACCTTTATCCCAAGTTGTTGAGAGGTCTAGCCTCCTGACCCTTTTCCTGCCAGACAAAGCACGAGTTGCTCTTGTTTACAAGATTGCTCAGAGGAGGGGAATTATTTCTTCGACGGCAGCGAAGCTGCCGTCAAAGAAATAACCTTCTTGGTTACGCCTCCTCTCTTGCCGAGGAACCCAGCTCTTGCTGGAATTCATCGGCCAACAATTCCATCTCGATGCCTTCTACATCCCCTATTTCCAGGGAAAGGGTAAGCTGCCTTGCCGTCTTATGGAAGCCACAATGTGCAAAGCACCTTTGCGCCCTGAGATTACCCTTTATGGTGCGGAGGTAAACCCTTTTGAGCCCCATTTCCCGGAAGAGGTATCCCAGCAGCGTTCTCAGGGCATCGGAGCCATAGCCCTTGCCCCAGAGCCTTTTCTCGCCTATCAGGATGCCGATTTCAGCCTCCTGAGCCTTCCTGTCAATGCCATAACAGGTGATACGCCCTATCAGACGCCCTGATTCATCAAGTATGCCAAAGCTTACGGAGCTTTTCTTCTCTCGGGCAGCCAGCTGCCGGATGTTCCCGGCAAACTCCCTGAAGGAGAGGGAGGTGGGGTTAAAACCCATCCAGTACATAACCTCTTCATCACGGTTCCACCTGTACACCCTGCGCAGGTTTTCCTCGGTCAGAAGCTCCTTCCAAGGGCGGAGGATAACCCTTTCGCCTTTGAGGACAACCCCTTTCATCTGCTCCCCTTCTCAATCCCTCCCACCAGCCAAGCTGGCAGGCTAGCGGTATCCCAGGCGAGGCTTTCCGGCTTCTAGGGGATGACGAGCCTTTGCCCAGCATAGATGAAGTTGGGATTAGGAAGATTATTGGCCCTGACAATGGCCTCCACCGTAGTCCCATACCGGAAGGCGATGGAAGTAAGGGTCTCACCCCAGCGCACTATGTGGATGCGAGGTTGAGTGGTTGGGGCAACCGGTGCCATTCCCTGGGGGATAACCAGCTTTTGCCCAACGTAGATGAAGTTGGGGTTGATAATCCTGTTGGCAGCCATAATGGCTTCTACGGTGGTGTTAAAGCGGGTCGCTATACTCCACAGGGTATCCCCCCCTTGGACTACATATTCCATCGTCCCACCCGCAGGAGGTTGAGCAGGTTGAGCCTGGCCCGGTATCTTCAGGCGCTGTCCCACATAGATGAAATCCTTGTTAGTCAAGTTATTTAAGCTAACGATGGCTTCCACCGTAGTCCCAAACCGGATGGCAATGCCCTCTAACGTATCACCCCACT
>DRAO01000174.1 GCA_011041825.1 Chloroflexota bacterium | reverse complement strand
GCGAAGCCGCCGTGCAACAAAATAGCCTCAAAAAGCCTTTTTAACCTGCCCTCGCCGGAGGGAACCATTTGAGCAAGAACAGCGTGGCACTTTTTCAACACCCCCGCTTTATGTTTACTTTCAAAAGAGCGGTTTTCTGCTAATGAAATTAATACACGTGCATAATTTCCAGCGTCGTCTTCCTCGCCAGCCATTCCGTCCCCAACAGGGTGAAGAGCACCACTGCAAAAGCCACGGCCACCAGGGTGAAAGCCGGTCGGCCCTTCCACCTGGGAAGGGGCTGGATGTGGAAAAACAGGGTATAGAGCATCCATACGATGAACGTCCAGATTTCCTTCAAACTCCAGCTCCAATAATTCCCCCAGGTCAACTGGCCCCAAATCGCCCCTGTAATCATCGAGAGCGTGAGGAGCAGATACCCTATCTTGAGGGCCTTGGTAAGTCCACCTCTCTCCGAAGGGAGTTCACTGCTGAGAATCCTCAAAGCAGCGATGCCACATCCGACGGTGAACGCACCGTAAGCCAGCGCTGCTGTGAGGGTATGCAGTTGAAACCAAATGCTTCTGAAAGCCGCCTGGAGGGGCAAAGGCTTTGCTGCGAAGGTCTTCCCTCCGAAGAGGGCCATAATTAAGGCCAATATCAAGGCGGGGTAGCCTTCCCCCATCCCCCCTTCGGTGAGTTCCACTATCGTGTGGATGAGCACCGTCCCCCACACCATAGCCAGGAGGAATTCGGCAGGTGTGGCCAAAGGCCAGCGGAAGGAATGCCCCTTTGGTGCAGGGCCGCTGGACAGGGCATAGGACACCAAGGCCACCGTCCAGAGGAAGAAGCCTGTGATTTCCAATCCCCCACCCAGATACGAGGCTTTCCTGAGCCTCCCGTAATAAGCCAAGGCCCAGGTTATTGCAGCCACAAGCCAGCAAAGCACCGCCCCGTAGAACAATACCGGCATCTAGGCCTCCCCTCGCATTCTTTCCAGCAATTCCTTCACGCTCTCGAAGACCCAATCGGGTTGCACTTCTGAGCTCTCCAGCAAATCCTTATCGGTGGCACCGGATAGGACCAGGATGGTCTTGAGCCCGGCCTGAAGCCCGCCCAAGATGTCCGTTTCCAAGCGGTCTCCAATGACGGCGGTCTCTTCGGGGCGACTTTGAAGGCGGGCGAGGGCAATCTCGAAGATGGGCTTCTGGGGCTTGCCTATGATCAGGGGCTCAACATCGGTTGCCGTTTGGATGGCCGCCAGGATGGCTCCATTGCCGGGGACGAGCCCTTCTTCGGTGGGGAGGGTTTTATCAGGGTTGGTGCCTATGAACTTGGCTCCAGCCCGGATGGCAAGGGCGGCTTTCTTGAGCTTCTCATATGTAACGGTGGTATCCATCCCCACCACCACAAAATCCACTTTGCTATCCTCGCTGAGCACGAACCCCTCGGCGGTCAAGGCTTCCCTTATCCCATCCATCCCAATTACGTAGACCCGTGTGCCAGGCTTGGCCTTTTGGCGCAAGTACAGAGCTGTGGCCTGAGCTGAGGTGAAAATGCGTCCTTCATCTATCTCGATGCCCATCCGGGCCAGCTTCTCCACGTACTGAACAGGGGTCCTGCTGGAATTATTGGTGAGGAGCAGGAACTTCTTGCCCTGCTCCCGCAGAAAGGCGATGAACTCAGCAGCCCCGGGCACCATCGTGCTGCCCCGGTACAGGACACCGTCCATATCAATGATGAAAGCTGAGATATCTTGCAACGAGCTCATCGCATCTCCCTCTCTAACAGATGGAAAAAGCCCAGAGTTATGATAGCACATAGTGGTGAGGATGGCAAGAGCGTTCTCGCCAAAGCTTTCAACTGCCCGAAGCAGGTTAAAAAAGCCTTTTGAGGGTATTTTCTTGCACGGCGGCGAAGCCGCCGTGCAAGGCATTTTTTGAGGAGTAGTTTCTAACCTCGGAGTTTTTCAACACCTTCTCATCCTACCCATTTTGCTTTAAAGCATTAATATGTTAAAATGGGGTTTAGTAAGCTCGCTTTCGTTACACAATACCCCTTCCCTTAAGAAAAGAAGGGGGTTCTCTGGGGAGTGGCTTTTTGCTCCCCTGGGAGATGACTCCTTTCGGGGACGGAGCATCAATATGCGCAAGCCTATTGTTGCCATTGTCGGCAGGCCGAATGTGGGGAAATCCACCTTGTTCAACAGGCTGGTAGGGCGCAAGGTAGCCATCGTGGAGGACATCCCCGGCACTACCAGGGACAGGCTTTATGCCGATGCCGAGTGGGGGGGAGTTCCCTTCACCCTGGTGGACACCGGGGGGCTTGAGGTATTAGATGGCCTCCCCCCTGAGGAGCGAGAGCCTTTGGCTGTGGCTTCGGCTCAGTATATAGACCTCATCCGTGCCCAGGCCCAAATGGCCATCGAGGAGGCCGATGCCATCATCTTCGTGGTGGACGTGAAGGATGGCCCTACTGCTGCTGACAGAGATGTGGCAGACATCCTCCGCCGCTCCCGTAAGCCGGTGGTGCTGGCCGTGAACAAAGCCGATAACGATGAGCGCCGTGAGGCTGCGGTGGAGTTCTACGAGCTTGGCTTAGGAGACCCCATCCCCATCTCGGCCATTCACGGCACCGGCATCGGGGATTTGATGGAAGAGGTGGTTAAGTACCTGCCGGAAGTTAAGGAGGAACCCGAAGGCGAAGCGGTGAAAATTGCCATCGTGGGGAGGCCCAACGTGGGTAAGTCATCATTGCTCAACCGGCTTCTAGGCCAGGAGCGGGTCATAGTGAGCGAGATACCCGGGACCACCCGGGACGCAATTGATACCTATTTGGAATGGGAGGGACAACCCATAACGTTGATTGATACAGCGGGGATACGGCGTAGAGGCCGAATCCAGCCCGGCCTGGAAAAATACAGCGTCCTCCGAGCTCTGCGGGCCATCGGGCGCTCGGATGTATCATTGCTGGTCATAGATGGGATGGAAGGGGTCACTGCACAGGATGCTCATATCGCCGGTTATATCATTGACGAGGCCAAAAGCGCCATCGTGCTGGTGAATAAATGGGATTTGGTGCCCCAACGGCCAGGGATAAAGGAGGAATATGAGAGGGCCGTGAGGGCAGAACTGCGCTTCCTGGATTATGTGCCTATCCTCTTCACCTCGGCTAAGACGGGGGAAGGCGTGGACAAGATAATCCCCCTGGCTCTCAGGGTACAGGAAGAGCGGCTGGTGCGGATTTCCACCGGCAAGCTCAATCGTATTATCCAGGAGGCGGTGAGCCGGCATCGCCCTCCCTCAAAAGGTGGCAAGACGCTGAAGATTTACTACGTGACCCAGGCTTCCGTTTCCCCGCCTACCTTTGTCTTCTTCGTCAATGACCCGGACCTGGTGCATTTTTCGTATGAGCGCTATCTGGAAAATTCCATCCGCAAGCATTATCCCTTCATCGGAACCCCTCTAAAGCTGGTGTTCAGGAAGCGAGGCGGAGCCTGATTTACCGCTTGGTGGGGAAAACTCCGGGCTACCAAACCACATAGAGGAGGTGGAAGATGGGTGAAATCGTGGTTCAAGCTGTTTATTTTGACAAACCAGGCTCTCAGAACACCCTTCGTACCCTGGAGATAGCAAAAAGGCGGGCTGAGGAGCTAGGCATAAGGAACATCGTGGTCGCCACCACCACCGGGGAAACAGGTGTCCTGGCCGCCAGACTGTTCCAGGGTTACAACCTGGTGGTGGTCACCCATTCCACCGGGTTCCGAAAGCCCGATTTTCAAGAGCTAACGGAGGAAAACCGGCAGGCTATCGAGGAATTGGGGGGCAGAATCCTCACCTGCGTCCACGCCTTTGGAGGGATAGGGCGAGCTATCCGACGTAAACTCAACACCTATCAGGCCGAGGAAATCATCGCTTATGCCTTGCGCATCTTTGGGGAAGGGGTGAAGGTGGCGGTGGAGATAGCGATGATGGCCGCTGATGCGGGTCTCATCCGCACCGATGAGGAAGCCATCGCCATAGCTGGTACAGGTCGGGGGGCTGACACCGCTTTGGTGCTTCGGCCTGCCCACACCCAATCTTTCTTCGACCTCCGCATACTGGAGATATTGGCAAAGCCGAGGCTAAAGTGAAGCGGGGTAAGCGACGCCTGCTCGCAAGCCGAAGGATGAGCAGAACTTATGGGCTGGTGAGGTGTTTAATTGAGTGAGAAGGCGGTGGAAGAGAAACTCCTGATAGAGAGGGCTAAGCACGACCCGGAAGCCTTCGGCATCCTCTACGAGCGGTATGTGGATAAGATTTACACTTACATCTATTACAAAGTGGGCAATAAGGTGGATGCCGAAGATTTAACTGCTAAAACGTTCTTCAAAGCTCTGGACCATATAAAGAATTACCAGGACCGGGGTCTGCCTTTCTATGCTTGGCTCCACAGGATTGCACATAACCTAGTGGCTAACTGGCACAGGGACCGCTCCCGCAGGAAGGTCATATCCCTTGATGCTCTGATCCCGAAGTCAAGCCCCGGCCCTGAGCCTTTGGAGCTACTGGAGGAAGAGGAGAGGAAGGAAGCCCTGCTGGCTGCCATAAAGCGTTTGCCACCCGACCGCCAAGAGTTGTTGTACCTGAAGTTTGCGGAGAGGCTGACAAACCAAGAGATCGCCCAAGTGATGGGGAAGACCGAAAGCGCCATAAAATCCCTGTACCACCGAACTCTGGTCGCTTTGAGGAAGGAACTGGAGGACAAAGGTGCTCTGTGAGTTTCTGAGGGCCGCTCCTCTTAACAACGCTGGGTTTCTCCCTCCCTTAGCGCAATCTGAGGAGTCTGCGCCCTCCAGCATAGGGGAGTAATCTTATGATAGGGATAGTTACTGATAGTTCGGTCAATTTGCCCCCTCAGGTTATAAAGGAACTGGGCGTCGAGGTAGTTCCTCTAAACGTGCACATAGGGTCCGAGACCTGTGAGGAGACGGAGATTTCGACTTCTTTCCTGTGTAAGAAGATGCGAGAAGGCATTCTGCCCAAGACATCACAGCCTGCACCGGGGAAGTTCCTGGAAGTTTTCAAGAAGCTGGCCGATAGATGCGAATCCATATTGACCATCGTAATCACGGCGGCCCATAGCGGCACTTACAACTCAGCCTTGCTCGCCCGGGCTATGCTTCCCGAAGTGGATATAGAGGTGGTTGATTCCCGTTCAATTGCCACAGGCACGGGCTTCCTGGTCGAAGCGGCTGCTGAAGCGGCTAAGCAGGGGAAAACCAAGGACGAAATCCTGGCCTTGATAAGGAAGCTTCAGGAACTCATCCACATCTATGCCACGGTGGATACGCTTCACTACCTTCATATGGGCGGGCGGGTCGGTGCTGTCAAAAACCTGATGGCTTCTCTGTTGAACATAAAACCCATCTTGACCGTTCAACAAGGTGTCGTGAAGGTCATCGGCCAGACACGGACCCGTTCCAGGTCTTTGGAGCGAATTTTAACCCTGAGCTGCCAGGCGATGGAGAGATTCAAGGAGATAGATGTGGCTGTATTGCATGCCGATTGCCATAATGAGGCCCTCAAACTTAAGGAAGCATTAAAGGAGCGCCTGAATTGCAGGAAATTTTACCTCCAGGAGGTAACAGCCGTGCTGGCTGTCCACGGAGGACCTGGATTGATTGGGATAGTTTCCTGTCCGGTGATAAGCCACAGCTCTTTGAAAGCAGGGAGGGAGAGATGATAAAGATAGTAACTGATTCCACGATGGCATTGACATTGACAAGGAGACTTTTTACCGTAAAATAGATGAACTGGGCATTATCCCTACGACGTCCCAGCCCTTTGTGGGATTAGTG
>DRAO01000132.1 GCA_011041825.1 Chloroflexota bacterium | reverse complement strand
GACATAAAGGCACGAAGGGTTTTCGTCTAAAATTCAACCTATTGAACCTTTGTGTCTTGGTGTCTTCGTGGTCATTTCACCCTGATCACCGCATCCGCAGGCATACCTGGCTTAAGCTTATGCTCAGGATTAGGGAGCTTCACCTTTACCGCAAAGACCAAGCTCACCCGCTCTTCTTTGGTCTGCACGCTTTTGGGGGTGAATTCGGCTTCGGGCGAGATGTAAACCACATATCCTCTGAAGACCTCTCCGGGGTAAGCATCTACCGTCACCTCGACGCTTTGACCCAATTTCACCAATCCCAGCTTGGTCAAGGGCACGTAGAGAGTGAGTTCCACTTCATCCAGGTAGGAGATGGTCATCAGCGTTGCCCCAGGCTGGATGTTTTCCCCGGGCTCTACGCTTCGGGTGGAAACAAAGCCCGAGGCAGGGGCACGGATAATGTGCTTATCCAATTGTATGCGGGCGGCCTCTACAGCAGCTTCCGCTTGCTCGACAGCAGCTTTAGCGACTTCGATTTCCTCGGGCCTGGCTCCGGCCAAAAGCTTGTCTAATTCGGCCTGAGCGGCAAGGACGGCGGCCTCGGCCTGGTGATATTCGGTCTCAGCCTGGTGAGCCCTGAGGACGAGTTCGTAAGGGTTGACCTTCTTATCGAGCAAATCCGCCAGGGCTTGCTCAGCGGCTTTCTTACGGGCCTTGGCTGCTTCTATAGCAGCCTGAGCAGCTTCCACCTGGTGGCTGTATACCTGGTAAAATGTTTTACCCTCAGTGGAGCCATCGCCTTGGTATCGGTCACGCATTATCTGAGCCATCCTCAGTTGCACCTCGGCTTTTTTGATTTCCCCTTCGGCTTTGGTAATCTCAGCCCTGGCCTTCTGTATCTCCAGCTCAAGTTCTTGCTTGGCTTCCAAAGCCTTGAGAGCATCCTCCCAAGCCCGCTTGGCTCCATCCCTCTGAGCCTTGGCCTGAGCCAGGGCCGCCCTTGCAGCTTCAATTTCCTCAGCCCTGGCCCCCTTCTCCAGCTTGGCAAGCTCCGCCTGGGCAGCCCTTAACGCTGCTTCTGCTTCCATCAACTGCGACCGAGCTACCGTATCATCCAGCCTGACCAGAACCTGGCCTTCCTCCACATCATCGCCCTCATCGGCCAAAACCTCCACCACCAACCCGCCCAATTCCGAGGCCACGATAACTTCCTCGGCTTCGATGGTTCCAGATGCCTCTATCACCTCATTATCGCTGGCCGATGCGGTGACACCGGCGCATCCAGCGGCAAATAGAGGGCTTAGGATGAGGAGCAAGATCCCCAAGGTCTTGAACGGCTTCATAATGTCTCCTCCTGCGAGGTAGATTGCGCTTTGCTCTCATATTGCTATGAGAACTTACTTTTCTATAAATTCCTCCAGCGCTTTGTTCAGCGCATCCCGTTGCTCATACATAGAAATGTGGCCACAGTTTTCAAAGACCACGAGTTCAGAATTGGGGATCAGGCGGTGCATTTCCTCGGCCTTAGAAACGGGGCAAACTTTGTCATCCTTGCCCACTATGATGAGGGTAGGGGCCTCTATCTCTGCCAGCCAAGGCGTGGAATCGAAACCCCAGAAGCCCTTAAAGCTGAGCACCGTATGAGGGGGCATACTCTCAAGGTGCTCCTTGTTGTCAGCGAAGAATTCCTCCACAATCTCCCTGGGGGTGGCATCAGAGAAATAGGTCTTGCGGTAGAAATAGCGGGCAAGGGCGTTATCGGTGAGCAACAATTTGCTCCAGACAGAGGCGGGCAAGGAGTGTATAAGCTTCTCATCCCAGGTGACTGTGTAACGGGCGGCGCTGTTCACCAGAACAAGCTTCGCTACCTGGGGATTCTTCCTGGCGAATACCTGGGCCACCATTCCTCCGTAACTGTGTCCCACCGGAATAACTTTCCCTTCGATCCCCAATTTCTCAAGGAGCAGCTTAAGGTCCTCCACCGTGCTCTCCGGCGTCAACTCGAGGAATTTATCCGAACCACCGTGATTGCGGCAATCATAAGCCACCACCCTCCAGCGGTCCTTAAGGTACTCAATCTGGTACTTCCAATTTGTTAGCTGCCCCATAGCGCCGTGGATGAAGACGATGACAGGCCCTTCGCCGTAACCTCGCTCCCAGGCCGTATCCAGGACGTTAAGGGCTAAGTTTTCACGAATCTGAATGCGTTTGGTTAGCATAATCCACCTCCTGCGTACAGATTACACGTTATTCTATCACAGCATCGGCCGGCATACCAGCTTTAAGCTTATGTTCGGGATTGGGTAATTTCACCTTTACTGCAAACACCAGGTTAACCCGCTCTTCCTTCGTCTGGATGTTCTTAGGGGTGAATTCAGCTTTGGACGAGATATAGGCCACCTGGCCCTCGAAAACCTCGCCAGGGAAGGAATCCACCGTAACGGAAACCTTCTGGCCCAGGTGAACTTTACCCAGGTCAGGTTCGGGTACGTAGACGGTGAGGGTAACTTCGTCCAGGTTGGCAATCTTGAGGATGGTGGCACCTGGGGCTACTATCTCACCCTTCTTCGCCACCAATTCAGTGACCCAGCCGTCGGTAGGAGCGTAGAGTTTCGTCTTTTCCCGCCGGGCTTCGAGGGCTTCAAGGGCTGCTTTAGCTCGTTCTACATTGGCTTCGGCAGCCTTTATCTCTTCCTCACTGGCCCCGGCTTTAAGGGCATCGAGTTGAGCTTGAGCCATCTTTACCGCAGCCTCGGCAGTATGATAGGCTGATTCAGCCTTATGAACCTGCTCTTCAAGGGCAAGGGGGTTGTTCCGCATCTCCCTGAGTAAGGCCAGAGTGCGCTTGGCATCTTCCAGGGAGGCCTTGAGGGAGTTATATTCCTCCCAAGCTTGGCTAAGCCTTTGAGAGGAAAGGTTCCACTGGTAGTATAACTCATCAAGCTGATAGCGGGGTGCTTCTATTTTCTTGGTTATTACGCCACCGTAAGGAAGGGGGATCTGGATGACAAAGCCTTCCTCCAGCCCCCGGATGACTTCTTCGTACATTGAATTTTCGGTTTCAGCAGCTTGAATCTGAGCATAGGCCGCTTTAAGGCTATGTTCAAGGGCTTCTATCTGGCCTTCGATAGAATGAATTTGGGCATCCAAATCCTGGGGATTCTCCAAGATGGCTTTAGCATCTTCCCACAACTGCTTTGCCCCTTCACGGGCAGCCCTAGCCTGGGCTAATTGTGCCTCAGCTTTACGGATGTCCTCCTCTCGGACACCAGCCTTCAATAAGGCAAGCTGGGCTTCGGCCATCTGCAAAGCAGCTTTAGCCTGGCGTATCTGCACATCCAAAAGCTCCGTATCCATCTCCACCAGGAGCTGCCCCTCTGTTACCTTATCCCCTTCGTCCACGTAAATGGCCTTGATAAGCCCGCCCGTTTGAGAGGAAATAGTGATTTCTTCGGCCTCAATAGTTCCTGAGAGGCTGAGGCCCTCTGTAACTTCTTCCGTTACGCTGAGGCCCAATTCTTCCAAAGCCTTACTCCATTCTTCAGGATGAGCCCTCACATACCACCATATCTCTACCGCTGCTGCAATCACTATCAATATGATGATCAAAGGCACAATGCGCTTTCTCATCGTTAGCTTCCCTCCTTGTGCAAGTTGCAAGTGGCGAGTGGCAAGTTGCAAGTGGCGGGTGGCGAGTGGCAAGTTAGCTTTGGTTGGTTAGGGATTTGTGAAAGAAGACCTCGCCCACTCCGCCTTCGTTAATCCCGGCGATGAAGCCGCATTCCTGGAAACCGACGTGTCTGTGCCAGGCCTGGGGTTCTGGTTCATTCGCCTGGGATGAGCTGTAAAGCACCCGGTGCCCCTTGCTGCGCAGGAATTCTTCCAGGAAACGGAGCATCGCCCTGCCGATGCCTCTGCGCCGGTATCCCGGAAGCACCCAGATGAGCCCGATGTAGGGCACCTGCGACCACAGGTATTCCAGCCGCAGGTATCCGACGGGCTGCCCGTCAACTTCGGCGATGATTATCTCCTGGTGCTCCACCTTCCATCGGAGTACCTCCGGATCCACATCGCTGTCCTCCCGTATGCACCACTCCAAATCCTTAAGCCCGGCAAACCTCACTTTCATAACTCGCAACTCCTAACTCGCATTTCTTCTTCCCTTATCCTGGCGATAAAGATGTCCTCCAGCGAGGGGGTGACTGGCTCGATGCTCTGCATTTCTATCCCTTCCTCCTCCAGTATCCTCCGCACGATCGGGATGTAGCGTATGGCCTCGGGGGCGACGATGTGGATGGACGAGCCGTAGAGGGCGACTTCCTGGGCGGGCAGGCCCTCTAAGGCGGCAAAGGGCTTTTCAGGCGAGATGGGAGCGGCGGGGATGGATTTCGCCCGCAGGGCGGCCAGGGCGGCTTCGGGCCGCTCGCAGTACACTTCCAGCACCTGGCCCTCCATACTGGCCTTGAGCTCCTGGGGCGAGCCCTGAGCGATGATGCGCCCGTTGTGCATAAAGGCCACGGTGTTGCAGCGCTCGGCTTCGTCCATATAGTGGGTGGTGACCAGGATGGTGGTGCCCCGTTCGGTCATCTCATAGAGGAGGTCCCAGAAGGCCCGGCGGGAGATGGGGTCCACCCCGGCGGTGGGCTCGTCGAGGAAGAGCATCTCCGGCTCGTGCAGGATGGCGCACCCCAGGGCCAGGCGCTGCCGCCACCCGCCGGAGAGGTTGGCGGTGAGCTCGTTCTCCCGCCCCTTAAGCCCCGCCATCTCGATGGCGTATTCCATCCGCTCCCTGAGGCGCTGGCCTTTGACGCCGTAGATGCTGCCGTAGAAGCGGAGGTTTTCGGCCACCGTGAGATCCTTGTAGAGGCTGAACTTCTGGGACATATAGCCGATGCGCCGGCGGACCTTGTCGGTCTCCCGCTCGGCGTCGAAGCCCAGCACGGTGGCCCGGCCCTCGGTGGGGCGCAGCAGCCCCAGGAGCATCCGGATGGTGGTGGTCTTCCCGGCTCCGTTAGGGCCGAGGAAGCCGAATATCTCCCCCCGCCGGATGGTGAAGTTGATGTGGTCAACGGCGGTGAAATCGCCGAACTTTTTGGTGAGGTTTTCAGCTACGACGGCGTATTGGTTTTGCATAGCGCAACCCCTTTGTCAGGGAATTGTTTTTCTCATACGATGTGGAAGAGGGCGTCCCAGGTCTTCATAAGCTTCTATCACTGCCTCCAGAGCATCTGAGGCATTACGCAAAGCTTCTTCTACGGTGTCGCCCTCGGTTATAAGCTCAGGCAGCAAAGGGCAAGTAACTGTGTATCCCCCTTCTGGCTGGGGTTCTAAGACCAGAGGCAGTTTGTAAATCCTGCTCATAGAGCCCCCTCCTCGCAGGATTGCAAAATTTGGTATAATTGATTATAATCTCTTTGCACTTCCAAGAGGCAACCCCGATGCATTGGAAAGTCAAGGATAGATGGGGTAATGAAATTACCCTTACTGAAGAGCGATGGCTTCATATCTGCGAAAGGCATTGGGAACTGGAAGGTATGTTGGACAAGGTCCTTGAAACTGTCCAATACGGTAGGCGTAGGCAAGACCCTCTTGATCCTACAAAATATAAATATTGGTGGGAGTTTGATGATCTGCCATTTCACTATACTAGAATTATAGCGGTAGTAAGGTTAGGTGTAAAGAAGTTCATCATTACAGCTTATCCTAAATGAAAGGTGAGCTATGGGAAAGATTAAGGAGCTTAAAATTTCCTATGATGAGGAGGCCGATGTCCTTTATGTCACTTTAGGCCATCCCAGATATACGGTTTATAAAGAACTTACTGATGATTTCATTATAAGGCTTGATCCCCAAACCGGCGAGATTATTGGCT
>DRAO01000361.1 GCA_011041825.1 Chloroflexota bacterium | reverse complement strand
CCTCTACCCAACCTCACCCCACTCCTACCTGCACCCGACCTCATCCCACCCCCACTCCTACCAGCACCCAACCTCACCCCACTCCCACTCCTACCTCTACCCCACCTCACCCTACTCCCACTCCTACCAGCACCCAACCTCATCCTACTCCTACCTGCACCCCACCTCACCCTACTTCTACACCCACACCTGAATGGACGCCGACACCTACACCCAGGCCAACAGAGACGCCTGAACCAACAGAAACACCAGAACCGACCAGGACACCAGGACCGCATTCGATAACAGAGGCCTTTTAAGGAAAGTTATTCCTTCGACACTTTTGCGGCAGGAAAAGAGTCAGGTGGCTAGAGCGAAAACTCTTATGTTGAGGAGGTGAGCTATGAGGAGCAAGAAGTTCGTGACCATATTGACCTTGGCGCTGGTGGTTACTATGCTGTGGGGGATACTCCCTGCCTTGGGGGCATATCCTGTGGATGTGGAAGGGATAAGGCGAGACGTGATTGCCCTCAAAGCCTCTGGAGTTGGGCACACCGAGACGCCTGAACCAACTTCAACACCCGTGGAGACTCCTGAGCCAACTCCAACGCCTACGGAGACCCCCAAGCCAAATCCGACGCCTACACCTGAGCCAACGGCAACGCCCGAACCTACTGAGACCCCAGAACTGCCTCAACCCATTGAGGTCAGGTTCGAGGGCGTAATTGAAGCGCTCCCTGAAGGGAGTTACATAGGCACCTGGGTAGTGGCCGGTCAAGGGGTCCAGGTCACCGAAAGCACCGAGATAGAGGGCACCCCTCAGGTAGGAGTATGGGTTAGCGTGAAAGCCAATCTCTATTCGGATGGCAGCTTGGTGGCCATCAAGATCAAGGTTAAGACTCCGAAGGCGGTCACAGTGGAGTTTAAAGCCACGATCAAGGCCCTGCCTGAGGATGGTCTCCTTGGGGAATGGGTGATCGGTGACCACACCGTTACAGTTGATGAGAGCACCCAAATCGAAGGCGATACCCCTGATGTCGGAGATTGGGCTGAAGTCAAAGCCCAAATCCAAGCCGATGGTTCCTTGCTGGTCCTGGAAATCGAAGTAAAGGATAAAGAAAACCCGCCTGCCCAGGAAGTGGATTTCAAAGGGCCTATTACCGCACTGCCCGAAACCGCCGATTACACCGGTGTGTGGACCATCGGCTGCTGCCACCAGGTTACCGTTACCACCAGCACCATCATCAGCGGCACTCCGGAGGTAGGGCTTTTCGTGGAGGTGAAAGCCCTCAAGGAAGGGCCAGGAGCCTTCGTCGCCCTGGAAATAGTGGTGGAAGCAAGCCCTGCCGAGCAAAACCGCTACAGGTTTGAGGGCACCGTTGAGGCTCTCCCGTCCAACGGGCTTATCGGCCAATGGCAGATAAACGGCCAGCCGGTGATGGTGGATGAGAACACCATCATTGACCAGTCCAACGGCCCGATAGGAGTGGGCGTCAAAGTCGAGGTAGAAGTCCAGGCCCCTGGAGGGGATGGAATTCCGGCGGCCATAAGGATTGAAGTTTTACACCCCGCCCACTCTGGTTCCCAGAAAGTCGAAATCAGGGGTGTTATCGAATCCCTCCCCGAAGGTGAGTCCCTCCTCGGAACCTGGGTGGTGGCTGGTGAGGAGATAATGGTGGATGCGAACACCGAAATTCACGGGGTGACCCCTCAGGTAGGGCTCTGGGCAATAGTCAAAGCCGTACCTCAGGATGATGGCTCCCTCCTGGCCCAACACATAGAGGTGAAAGGTCACCCCCACGAGGGTTCCCTGGTGGAATTCACCGCCCAGGTTATCTCAATGCCTGATGGCCTCATCGGGGAGTGGCAGATAGGGGGGTACACCGTTATGGTGGATGAAAACACCGAAATCGAAGGCTCTCCTGCGGTGGGGAGCATGGTTAAAGTTGAGGCAACAATCGGTGAGGGTGGTGTGCTCCTGGCCCTCAAAATTGAGGTAATCGAGCAAGGCTAAGGACACCCATCTCGTGCGGCGGCACAAAGCCGCCGCACGAGATAAACTTTTCCTCTCATAAGGAGGTCACTATGAAGCACAGGGTGGTAAGCTCCATCATTATCCTTATCTCCCTTGCCCTGTGGGCAGCCGGAGCCAATGCCCTCTCAGGTACAAACATCTCCAGCACCTTAGAAGATTCTTCATCCCCTGTGATAGCCATTGACAAGGCTGGCACCATATATGCCGTATGGGAAGAGGGGAACAATCTGTATTACAATTACAAGACCGATGGTGGCTGGCTTACCGCTCCCATCTTCCTTTCCCCCGGGCTTGCCCCTTCCCTGGCTGCGGGGAATGATGGTACCCTTCACCTGGTATGGGCAGATTATTCCTTTTCCGAAGAGAATTACGAGATTTATTACACCCGGCGGACAGATACAGGCTGGGACGCTGCCAGAAATGTTTCCTCCACCAGCGATAACTCCTCTGCCCCTGATATAGCAATAGGGCCAGATGGCCTGGCGCACGTGGTCTGGTTTGAGCCAACCCTTGTCTATTATGGGGTTATAGATGACCTTGGGAACATCACCACCACCTTTATCTCCAATTCCTTAAACGGGCAGGCTCCCGCCATAGCCGTATCCTCTGATGGTACCCCTTATGTGGTTTGGCAAGCCCCTGATGAAGATACCGGGAAGTTTGAAATCTTCTACAGTTATTACGACGGCACCAATTGGAGCTTGCCACAAGACATTTCCCAGACCCCCGATGTGGACTCCATCTCCCCCGACATAACAGTTACACCTCAGGGCCGGGTTTACATCGCTTGGGTAGAAGGGACACAGTTGTACTACAGATCCGGTGGAAGCCAAGGATGGGGGCCTTCTATCCCCTTATCTACAGGCCAGGCCTCCGCTCCCTCCATTGCCACTGATAGCCAAGGGATGGTGCATATCCTCTGGAATGAGCAGGATGCCTCGGGATACAGGCTGGTTTACGGATGGGGTTTGGAAGGGGTCTTAGCCAGAGCCAATGTGTTAGTTAATTCCTCCACGCCTATAGCCGAAGGGGCTTTGTACCCCGTATCATCAGGCGATACCTTGAACATCCACATCGTCTGGTCGGCTCAAGCCGATAGCGGATTTTACGACATCTTCTACGGCCTTCACACCTGGACGCTGAACAAGGTCTTCTTGCCTGTGGTGTTGAGAGGGTAAGCTTAGCCCAAAGCCCATTCGCAGACAAAACGTTTTTCCGGGCAGCGGCAAAGCCGCTGCCCGGAAAAACACCCCCTCTACCCTTGCTGTGGGCCTTGGTCACTCCATTTAACCGTGGCTGGCAATGTTGCCCCCCGGTAGGGGCAAAAAAGGAGAAAAGGGAGTGTTTTTGTGGGCAACGGCGAAGCCGTTGCCCACAAAAACATCTCTTTTGAGGACAAAATCCCGCTTTTTATGTGTCCACGATTAAGTGCGGAACTACCTGGGCCTTTAATTTTCGGTAGCGGAGCTTCCTTCTCTGCCGCCCTCGGAGAAATAACGTGCTCCTTATTTAAGTGACAAAGTAAGAGGGCAGGGCACATCAAAGGCCCTCCGTATGCCACAGGCATAGCATTGCTGACGGCAGTCAGGCGTGATTTCGCCCCGAAGAGCCCGCTGGTACTCCTCCCACAGGAATTCCCTGGTCACGCCAGTGTCAATGTGGTCCCAGGGGAAAATCTCCTCTCTGGGGCGAAGGCGATGCACGTAAAAAGAGGGGTCCAGCCCTGCCTCGGCGAAGGCCTCTTCCCACCGCTCCCAATTGAAGAACTCCCTCCAGGCATCGAAGCGGGCTCCCTTCTCCCAGGCTCTGTAAATCACCTCGGCGGTGCGGCGGTCACCTCGGCTGAACACAGCTTCCAACAAGGAAGTGCGGTAATTGGAAAAGCTCAGGTGAATCCCCCGACGGCGCAGGCGCTTGCGCAATAGCCTTTGTTTCCGCCGAATTTCCTCCTCAGAGGCCAATGGAAGCCACTGGAAGGGAGTGTGAGGCTTAGGGATAAAGGTGGCTATGCTCACCGCCACCTCCGCCCGTCCTCCTCGGTGTTTCCTCCCTATGCCAAACACTTTGTTCACCGACCCTGCTATGGCCTCCACATCCTCCATTGTCTCCGTGGGCAACCCTATCATAAAGTACAGCTTGATGCGGTGCCACCCTCGGGAGTAAGCGGCCTCGGCCACTTCCATCAGGTCGGCCTCAGTCACCTTCTTGTTGATGACATCCCGCAGACGCTGGCTACCGGCTTCAGGGGCAAAGGTAAGCCCGGTGCGACGGCGTTTTTCGAGCTTCTCGGCTAGCGCCACCGAGAAGGAATCCACCCGCAGGGAGGGAAGCGACACGGCCAGGGGCCAGGGGTAAGGCTTGTCATCAAGGGCGTCCAGCAGTTCCTCGATGCGGGAGTAATCGGCGCTGGAGAGGGAGACCAGGGCGATTTCCTCGTAGCCGGTGTTGCGGAGCAGTTCGTCAATGGATTCGAGCACCTCTTCCAAGGGCCTTTCCCGCACGGGCCGGTAGACCATCCCTGCCTGGCAGAAACGGCATCCCTGCCCGCACCCCCGCTGTATCTCCACGTTCCCCCGGTCGTGCACGGCCTCCACGTGGGGGAGCACGGGTTTGGTGGGGATGGGCGTGAGGGTGGGGATGATGCGCTTGCGTATCTTCGATGGCACACCCGGCAGAAGGGGCTTAACCCCTCCAAAGGTGCCATCAGGGTTGTAGAGGGTGCGGTAGAAGCCTGGGACGTAGACGCCTTCGATGGACACAGCCCTGCGCAGGAATTCCCGCTTGCTTTCGCCCTGCTCCCTCCATTCGGCATACGCCCTCAGCACCTCCAGCAGCACTTCCTCCCCCTCACCGAGGACGAAGAAATCAATGAAAGGGGCCATCGGCTCAGGGTTATAGGCGGATGTGCCCCCGGCAATGACCAACGGATCCTCCTCGGTCCTCTTGAAGGCCATCACCGGGATGCCTGCCAGGTTCAACATATTGAGCACGTTGGTGTAGATGAGCTCGTATTGAAGGCTGAAGCCCACGAAATCGAATTCCCGCAGCGGGTGGCGGGTCTCCAGGCTGAAGAGGGGGATGCCCTCCTGCCGCATCATCTCTTCCATATCGGGCCAGGGGGCATAAACCCGCTCGGCCAGGAAGTCATCTTCCTGGTTAACCAAATCGTAGAGGATGGCAAGGCCCAGGTTGGACATCCCCACTTCGTAGACATCAGGGTAGGCCAGGGCAATCTTCACCTTCACCTGGTCCCAGTCCTTGACAACGCTGTTCACTTCCCCGCCCACATAACGGGCGGGTTTAGATACTTTCCTCAGCACCTTTTCCAGCTTCTCGGATGAAATTGTTCCCATATCTGCACTATAGCACAGTTATTTGGTTTTCGTGCGAGGCTCCGCCGCCATACGAAAAAACTTCAGCTCTTCTTTACAAGGTAGCATTCCATAACCGTGTTAACCGTGGTTGGCAATGTTGCCTCACGGTGAAGGCGAAAAAGGAGAAAAGGATTTGTTTTTGCAGGCAACGGCGAAGCCGTTGCCTGCAAAAACGCCTCTCTTTTTGGGGCAAAATCCCACTTTTTATGCGGCTAGATTAAGTGTGGAGCTACCCTTTACAGCATTAACCTAAGCAATTATACCACAATTGAAGTAACTTGCCAGGCTAAACCCAGTTAGCGTATCAAGTTTGGGACAAGGTCACTGTGGTTCCCCCAAGAGATAGCTGATGCGCATACTGTTTCTTGTATGATTTGGCGTTGTTAGCTACAAGATGTAGGGGAGAAAAGCCACAGTTGACCAGGGCGTTCATTATGGGCGAACGCAGGCCCCTTTTTCGGCCTTATTACGG
>DRAO01000120.1 GCA_011041825.1 Chloroflexota bacterium | reverse complement strand
CCGGAGGATGCCTTCGGGAACTGCATACTGGTGAAAGGGGTCATCGTAAGTTTCGCTGCGGGCGGCAAAGATGGGGTCAGTAGGCACGGAGAAGGGCAAGCGGGTAATCACCACGCAACTCAGGGCCTCCCCGGCCACGTCTATGCCTTCCCAGAAGCTCCTGGTACCCAGGAGCACTGCCTTGGGTGAAGTGCGGAAGGTCTCCAAGAGCTGGGTGCGGGAGGAGCCATCGCCCTGTTCCAGCACCAGGATACCTTCCTCAGCAAGGGGAGGGATAATGGCTTTAGCTGTCCGGCGCAACTGCCGGTAAGAGGTGAAAAGCACGAGGGTGCGGCCCTCCAAAGCTTTACATAAATTTACCAAAGTGCTCTCCACGGCTTTCTGATAACCGGGTGTGTCAGGCTCCGGCATATCGGTAGGGAGATATAGCAGGGTGGAAGATGCATAATCGAAGGGCGAACCTAAAGCCAGCTCCCGGGCTTCCCACGCCCCCAGCCGTTCCCGGATGTAATCGAAGGAATTCCCCGTGCGAAGCGTTGCCGAAGTCAGGATGACGCTTTCTTTGGCATTGAAGAGATGCCGTTCCAGAAGGGGGGCCACGTTGAGAGGCGCGGCATTCAGGGAAAGATGGCCCCCTTTGGGCTTCAGGGTAAACCAGTAAATCCCTTGTGGAGAGGGGTTAACCAATATCACTTCCACCTGAGCTTGCCATTCCACGATGTGATGGAGGACGCCGCCTAATTCCTGAACCAAGCCATCCAGATAAGGGTCATCGCTCATCTCCAGGAGGGAAGAAAGCTCCTCCCGGAAGCGCATCAGCTCATCGAGCAATCTGGACAGGGCGTTGGAAAGCTCCTCCCAGGCTACTTCCACTTCCAGCCAGCCGGGTTGTGCGCGGAGAGCCTGAGTTATCCGTATCCGGCGGTCATATTCCCCTGCAAACCCCTTGTGGATGCCCGTATGAGCTGAGATGAATTCTTCCAACGTGCGGAAGAAGGCGGCAAGCTGGAATCTCACCTCCCTTATCTGGCGGCGTTTTTCGCCTACGAAGTCCTCCATCCGCAAGCGGAGGCTCCTGGAAACCAGCCGTCCTGCTTGCCCAAGGAGCTGCCCGAGGAGGTCACCGCCTTTCTCGTCTTGTCCCAGCCAAATCAGAAGCCGCTCAAGCTGACCCCGGTCAACCGAAAAACCCAGTTGCTCGGTGGCTACATCCTCCAGGTGGTGGGCTTCATCCACGATTAAATAGCGGTATTCGGGCAGAACCTTGTTCTCCATAGCGATGTCTGAGAGGAGCAAGGCGTGGTTGATGAGGACGATGTGAGCTCTTTCGGCTGCCTGGCGGGCGGCGTAGAAGAAGCACCGCTTCTCCCTGAAATAGGGGCAGCGTTCAGCCAGGCAGGATTCCGGGTCAGAGGCGACTTCATTCCAGGCGGCTCTCTCTGCCGGAGAAGGTATGAAGAGCTCCGCCACATCCCCGGAGATGGTGCTTTCGAGCCAGACCAGGATTTTCGCCAGGAGCCGGGCCTCATCGAGGCTGAGTTCTGAGCGACGCCTCATAAGCGAGAGTTTCCGCATACAGAGGTAATTGGAACGCCCCTTGAGGACGGCTGCCCGGAATTCCAAAGGCAAAGTCCTCCTCAGGTCGGGGATGTCCTTGCGGTAGAGCTGGTCTTGAAGGTTTATGGTGTTGGTGGATATAATTACCCTCTCACCGTTCTGAACGGAGAAATAGACGGAGGGGAGCAGGTAAGCCAGGGACTTGCCCACCCCTGTGCCTGCCTCTACCAGAAGGTGCTCCCCCTTGTTAAAAGCCCTTGCTATAGCCTGAAGCATCTCCCGCTGTTGGGGGCGGTATTCATATCCGGGGAAGCGTTGGGAGAAAAGCCCTCCCTCCTCCAGCATCCCCGTCAATTCTTCCACGTCCAGAGGCTTCTTCTCGGCTATGGGCCGGAGGGGCTTGCCCTCTTCTTGCATCAGCACGCTTAGAGGTCCTTGTCCCAGGATGCCCTTGGCCTTCAATTGCTGTCCCAGGTTAGGGGCTAAGGAGGTGCGGGCTTTGCGGTGCAGGGCCTCTACGAAGAAGGCCTTCACAGGCCAGCCGCTCCGTTCAGCCAGCCCTATCAGCTCTTCCAGGGTTTCCCTCGGAAGCTCGGCGGCTCTCTCCAGAAGGGCCAGGTACAGACGCATCGCAGCTATGGCGTCGCCCAAAGCTCGATGGTGGGGGGAGCGCTCAAGCCCCAAGGCCTCCACAAGCTTCTCCAGGCTATAGCGGGCCGCATAAGGCACGAAAATCCCGGCTAGTTCAAATGTATCTATAGCCTCGTTGAGGAGGAAGAGGCCATGGCGGTTGAGGAAAGCCAGGTCCACATCAATGCTGTGGCCGATTATAACGCTATCCCCTACAAGCCGCTTCAGCTTGGGCAGGAGGAGCCGGAGCGGGGGGGCGGCATCTACTTCCTCCTGAGCGATGCCGGTTAAGCGCTGCACCCTGTAGGGCAGGGGACGTTTGGGGTTGACCAAGCTGGACCAGGTCTCCAGGACCCGGTTTCCCTTGAATTTGACTACTCCTATCTCTATTATCGCATCTCTATCGGGGTCCAGGCCTGTGGTCTCCAAATCCAGAGCTACATAAGTATGTTTCATTATGGGCTTTCTCTCTTGGCTTTTTCTCTAACATTATACACCAAAGCTCCATTGTGCACAAAACTGCGGTGGGATTGTGTTTGGCACGTACAACGTTTTGGTGTATAATTTCCTCAGGAGGTTAGGGGCTATGGAGCAGCAGCAGATTCGTAATTTCTGCATAATCGCCCACATAGACCACGGCAAATCCACGCTAGCGGACCGATTCCTGGAAATCACGGGTACCGTTGACCCCCGCCAGATGAAGGAGCAATTCCTCGACCAGATGGACTTGGAGCGGGAAAAAGGAGTTACCATCAAAGCTTCAGCCGTGCGGATGATGTACCAGGCTGCGGATGGGAAAACCTATGAGCTCAACCTCATTGATACCCCTGGCCACGTGGATTTCTCCTACGAAGTCAGCCGTGCCCTCGCCGCTTGTGAGGGGGCCATCCTGGTGGTAGATGCCTCTCAAGGCATCGAGGCCCAGACGGTTGCTAACCTGTATATGGCTCTGGACTATGACCTGGTCATTGTCCCCGTGGTCAACAAGATTGACCTCCCCAATGCTCGACCCGATGAGGTGGCCCAGGAGATAGAGGACCTCCTGGGGATACCCGCTGAAGATGTCCTTCAAATCTCAGCCAAAGAGGGCATTAACGTCCGGGATGTCCTGGAAGCAGTGGTGGAGAAGATACCTCCACCCCATGGCTTCCTCCACCGACCCCTACGGGCCCTCATCTTCGATTCCCATTATGATTCCTACAAAGGCGTGATAGCTTACATCCGGGTGGTGGATGGGGAGATAACTGCTCAGGAGCCCCTTATGCTTATGTCCACCGGCTTGGAGTTTGAACCGATGGAGATAGGCGTATTTGGACCCCAGATGAAGCCGGTGGAGAAATTAACCGCCGGGGAAGTAGGCTACGTAGCTACAGGGCTGAAAAGCGTCAAAGAATGCTCGGTGGGAGATACCATCACTTTGGCCCAAACCCCTGCCGACCAGCCCCTCCCGGGTTATCGCCCTCCTAAGCCTATGGTGTTCGCCGGGTTCTACCCCGCCGATGGGGAGGAATTTGGCCTGTTGCGGGATGCCTTGGAGAAGCTCCAGCTCAACGATGCGGCCCTCTTCTTCGAGCCGGAGGAATCAGCGGCACTGGGGATGGGGTTCCGATGCGGCTTCCTGGGGCTGTTCCATATGGAGATTATCCAGGAGCGGTTGGAGCGGGAATACGGCCTTGACCTGGTAGCCACCGCCCCCAACGTGGAATATCAGGTGGTGAAGCGCAACGGGGAAATCGTGTGGGTGGATTGCCCTGCCAAGCTGCCCCCTGAGGGTGAGATAGCTGAAATCAGGGAGCCCTGGATGCGCATCCAGATTTTCACCCCTTCCAATTACATTGGGCCGGTGATGGAGCTTATGTCCAGGCGACGGGGTAAGTTCCAGCGGATGGATTACCTCGACCCACGCCGGGTTATGCTTATCTACGAGATGCCTCTGGCCGAGATGATTACGGATTTCTACGACCGCCTTAAATCGGTCACCAGAGGTTATGCTTCACTGGATTATTCTTTCCTCGAATATCGCCCTGGGGACCTGGTGAAACTCACCATCCTCGTGCATCGCCAGCCGGTGGATGCCCTCTCGATCATTGTGCATCGGGATGCGGCTTATCGGCGGGGCAAGGCTCTGGTGGAAAAGCTGAAGGAGGTGATTCCCCGTCAGCTCTTCCCGGTGGCTATACAGGCTGCGATTGGCAAGAGGGTGATAGCCCGTGCCGATGTCCCTGCCCTCCGTAAAAATGTGCTCGCCAAGTGTTACGGGGGCGATGTGACCCGTAAGCGGAAGCTTCTGGAACGCCAGAAAGAGGGCAAAAAACGCCTCAAGAAAATCGGCAAGGTTCAGGTTCCCCAGGAGGCTTTCTTGGCCGTGCTGAAAGCCGGCGTTGATTAGCCCGGAGGTGACGGTGTCCCGCAAAGATGCAGCTTTAGGCGCTAAATGCTAGCCTGAGGGATATTCAGTGTCCTATAGATGGCCCTTTTTCGTCGCCCTTACAGCCAGTTTCCTGTTTTTCTTCAGCTTCCAAATGCTTTTGGCACCTTTCCCCCTCTTTGTTCAGAGCATCGGAGGAACGCCTGCTGATCTGGGATTGGTGATGGGGGTATTTGCATTGACAGCGGTGCTCAGCCGTCCCCTTGCCGGTTGGCTTGCTGATAGCAAGGGACGCCGTATTGGCCTCATAATAGGTGGTTTGATCTTCACCGTTAGCTTTGTCCTCTACGCTGTTGTCAAAAGCCTCAAAGTTCTCATCCCCTTGCGCCTCTTCCATGGCACGGGCATTGCCTTCTTCACCACCGCTTACATCGCCCTCATATCCGACCTGGCTCCCCCGGATAGGAGGGGTGAGGCTTTAGGGTTGGCTGCTATGGCTTCACCCCTTTCGCTGCTGGTTTCCCCACTTGTAGGGGCTTACCTGGCGAAGGGAGGGCATTTCTCCCGGCTTTTCCTGGCTTCCGCTGGAGTTTCTGCCCTTTCATTAGCGCTCTCATCTCTGCTTCCCGAGACCCTCCTTGATGCTCCGGCTCCTAAGAAGCAGAGGGGATTTGCTTATCTCTTCCACCGCCCCTATATCTGGCTGTTGATTTCGATAACGATAACGGTAGCCGTCACCTACGGAGCTGTTATTTCCTTCCTGCCAGTGTTCGTGGAAGAGCGAGGGGTGGGAAATGCCGGGCTTTTCTTCAGCGCCTTCGCCTTCACCCTGCTGGTAATCCAGGTAGCGGCGGGAAGGCTCTCGGACAGGGTGGGACGCCGGGCTGTTGCCGTGCCAGCCATAGGGCTGCTTGCCCTCTCTATGGCCCTGACAGCTCGCCTCAACTCCCAAGCCAGCCTGCTTCTGGCGGCGGTGATTTACGGTCTCGGTTATGGGGCTACCCGCACTTCCATTGATGCTACGATTGTGGATAAAGTCGTTAAGGGTGCCAGAGGTACGGCTATGGGGCTTAATTATGCGGGCTTTGATTTTGGTATCGGAATGGGCTCTTTCCTGCTCGGGTTAGTGGCGGAGATGTGGAACTACCAGGTAATGTATGCCAGCATTGCGGGCCTTTGCCTGCTTGTAGGGCTGATTTTCCTCGTGCTCAGCTAAATTAAGGAACTGGACTCTGGCGAATCTTACTTTGGACGCAGATTCACGCAGATTTTCTCAGATAATCCTTGAAAATATTAGAAATCTGCGTGCGAAGCCTGCGAGAATCTGCGTCCGCTTTTAAGCTTT
>DRAO01000403.1 GCA_011041825.1 Chloroflexota bacterium | reverse complement strand
TGACGGCCTCGCCTTACAGCGTGAAAGCCGATGGTGCTTCTGCCTCCACCATAGTGGCCTCGGTAAAGGATGCCTTGGGCAATCCTGCCCCCGATGGCACGGTGGTGGTCTTTACCACCACTTTAGGCCTCTTCCCCGGCGGGATCACCCACACCCTTTATCCCACTGGAACAGATTTAGTGGAGGCGGAGAGCGGCGAGGTAACGAAGGCAAGCTCCTGGATAGCTTACTCTGATCCCTCAGCCAGCGGTGGAGGCGGTGTCCGCTCCAACACCGCCGGGGACAGGCTGATCTGGGTTTTCACTGGCACGGCTGTTTCAGCCCTGTTCCAGAACCAGCCCGACGGCGGCATAGCCTGGGCTTTCGTGGACGGGCACCTGTATGCCGAAATTGACACTTATTCACCTGTAACCCAATATCAGCAACTGGTGACGATAACCACCGGCCTGCCTTTCGTTTCCCATACCCTGGAGATAGAAGTTACCGGGCGCAAGAACCCTGCTGCCTCGGATGCTTACGTCACCGCTGATGCCTTCAAAGCCTGCAACGTGAACCGCAACAATGCCTGCCTGACCGCCGGGGGCCTGGCGACCACTTCCATCACCTCTACCGTTGAGGGGACTGCCACCATCACGGCCTGCGCCGATGGGGCCTGTGGAACCGCCCAGGTCAATTTCACCCCTCCGCCTCATTATGTCTACCTGCCGCTGATCCTCAAAACCACGGTTGAGGCCTGCCAGGAATTGGTGGAGAATGGTGGTTTCGAGACCGATGCCGCCTGGATTATCGGCCCCACCCTCCGTCCAGCCCGATACGTAACCGACACGGTGCACTCTGGCTCCCGCTCTGTGCTGCTGGGCATAAAGCCTGGCGAAGCCGACAGCCTCACTTATTCATCCATCCGCCAGTTGATAACCCTACCGGCAAGCAGCAACATCACCCTCACCTTCTGGTATTATCCCATCTCCCAGGGAGATGTGGGCGATCACCAGGAGGCCTTGCTGCTGGACGAAAACGGTGCCATCCTGGAAGTGCTGTGGCGGGATAACGAAAACGATGGAGTATGGAAATCCCGCTCTTTCGACCTGACAGGCTATGCCGAGCAAAAGGTTTACGTTTACTTCAACGTCCTCAACGACGGGGATGGCATCGGTGTGGCGGCGATGTACGTGGATGATGTCTCGGTACAGGCCTGTCCCATTCCCGGCCCGACGCCAACACCTACACCTCCGCCAATACCCACTCCTACTCCCACACCCGGTCCCGTGCCTTCGCCCACGCCTGGCCCTCCTGGCTGCTACCCCTGGTATAAGGCATCGGCCCCCACCGGTGATGGGCCTCACGGCGTGGCCTTCAACACCGATGCCAACGAGGTTTACGTCGCCAACCACCTGGCCAGCTCCCTTACCGTCTTTGACGCTTCTACCTATGGGGTGATAACCACTGTCGTCGGTGGTGGCCTGAATTATCCCAACGGCGTGGCCTACAACCCGGCTAACGGCAAGATTTACGTGGCCAACGATTGGGGCAATAGCGTCTCGGTGTTCGATGCCGCCACACACGCCTGGCTTAAGACCATCCCCGTCGGCTCTATGCCTGATGGCGTCGCCGTTGACCCTGACCTCAACCGAATTTACCTAGCCAATTACGGCGATGACACTGTCTCCATCATTGACGGTGCCACCGATATGGTCACCGAAACCGTGGCCGTGGGCGACGAACCGGCGATGATTGCCGTCAACCCGGTCACCCACAAAGCGTATGTGGCTTTGCACGGTGCCGGGCACATCGCCGTAATCTACCCCGATATGACGGTGAAAGATGTGGACATCTACAGCGCCGGGCCCTACGGCATTGCGGTGGACCCGATACGCAACCTGGTCTATGTAGCTACTATTGACACATATCGCATTGTGGCCGTGGATGGCGATACCGATGAATTCCTCGGCTGGGCGGAAATCCTGCGGGAGTGGGATGCAACCCCCGCTCCCCTGCGCCAGATCGCCGTCAACCCGTATATAGGCACTTCGGGTCACATCTACGTCACCACAGCCAGCACCGATGGCCCCTTCGACAAGGTATTGATGATACCCAAGGGGTGGGATGAATACTTCGCCCGGCCTTATGCCTTAGATATGGGCGTCAACTCCGACCCACGGGAGGGCATCGCCTTCGATTTGAGCCGCTACCTGGTTTACGTAACCCTGCGGGGCAGTGACCGGTTGGCGGTGATAGAGGATGGTGAACCCACCTGCTTCCAGAACTTCTCCCTGGGCTTGAGCAAACTCACCCGGGGTGAGTACTACCTGCGGATATGCGTGTTTGAAGACGGCAGGTGCCGGTGGATTGTGAAATAGATGCGTTATCCTGTGCGGTGGTAGCGCCGCCGCACAGGATAACATTTGAGGAGAAAAAAGACGAGGGGGACTTTATGCCTACGATAGAACCCGGTTTGTATGAGCAAGTTGAGAAGAGGGCTGAGACGGAAGGAAAACTGGAAGAAACCCTCAATGAAATGGTAAATCGCCTTGTAAAAGCTTTTAACCCCGAACGGGTTATTCTGTTCGGTTCCTATGCTTATGGGAAGCCTACTCCCGATAGCGATGTTGACCTATTGATAATTATGGAAAGCAAGTTATCTCCCTTGGAACGGTATATAGCGGTCTCTAAAGTGTTAACCCCCAGGGTATTCCCTATGGATATAATTGTGCGCACTCCTCAGGAAATAGAACAGCGCTTGAGGATGGGGGATTTTTTCATTAAAGAGATTTTAGAACGGGGAAAAGTCCTTTATGAACGAGGCTCTTCTAGAAGAGTGGGTAAGAAAAGCTGAAGAAGATTACTATACGGCTATAATCCTTAATAGAAAGCGCAAGCGCCCTGTCCCTAATAGCGTTTGCTTTCATGCTCAACAATGTGCGGAGAAGTATCTTAAAGCCTTTTTGGTGAAGCACGGCATTAGTTTTCGCAAGACTCATGATCTTCTGGAGTTACGTGAGAATTGCATCAAGTTGGATTCGTCTTTTGCTTTGTTGGATGAGTATTTACATCAGTTGAATCGCTATGCAGTAACTTTCCGTTATCCCGGTGAAGAAGCCTCAGTTGAAGAGGCAAAATTGGCGGTAAAAGCTATGAAAGCTGTTCGAGAGTTTGTGAGAAGAAAGCTCAGTATATTTAAGGGATAAATTAACACAACGTTGTTTTTGTGCGAAGGCGAAGCCTTCGCACAAAAACGGCCCTACACTACCGGAAGGAGGGTGACGATGAACGGCTACGGTGGCAAAATCCTCAGGGTTAACCTTACCACCGGTAAAATCACCACGGAGCCCACGCCGAAGGAGTTGGCCGAAAGATTCCTGGGAGGGCGGGGCTTTGGCATCTACTTCCTCTACACCGAGGTCCCCAAGGGTGCCGACCCCCTGGGGCCCGAAAACAAGCTCATCTTCTCGTCCGGGCCTCTCTCGGGGACGTTGACGCCCGGCGCCGGGAAGCTGGACGTAACCTGCAAGTCGCCGCTCACCGGGGGTTATGCCTCAGCCAACGTGGGCGGGCACATCACTGCCGAACTGAAATACGCCGGGTACGATTCCATCATCATCGAGGGAGCCTCTGAGAAGCCCGTATACCTCTTCATTGACGATGACGAGGTCCAGATCCGGGATGCTGATGACCTCTGGGGTAAAGGCTCCCTCACCGTCGAAGCAGAACTCAAGAAGCGCCTGGGCGAGGAATTCCAGATTGCCACCATTGGCCCCGGCGGCGAGAACATGGTCAAGTACGCCTGCATCACCCACGACTTCGGGCGACAGGCAGGGCGAGGTGGCGTGGGAGCGGTGATGGGCTCCAAGAAGCTCAAGGCCATCGCTATCCACGGCACCAAGGACATCCCCGTCGCCAACCCCGAAGAACTGCTCCGCCTGGGTAAGGAGATGTATGCTGCCTGCAAAGCTTCGGACGCTTACGAGGCTTGGACTAAATATGGCACCTCCGGGGTCAACGTCTGGTCCAACGAAGTCGGCTCCTTCCCTGTGCGCAACTTCTGGACCGGAGCCCTGGAGGATTACAGCACCCTCAGCGGCGAGACGATGCGCAAGAAAATCGTCATCACCGACAAAGCCTGCTTCGGGTGCCCCTGTCCGTGCGGCAAGTATTCCCACAGCAAAAAGTACAAGGTCTTCGTCGAAGGCCCCGAATACGAAACCGCTGCCCTCATCGGCGGAAACTGCTACCTGCTGGATATCGAAGACGTGGCCTACGCCAACTGGCTGTGCGATGAACTGGGCGTAGACAGCATCTCCACCGGCAACGTCATCGCCTTCGCCATCGAATGCTACGAGAAAGGCATCATCACCAAAGAGGACACCGGCGGGCTGGAGCTGCGCTGGGGCGACCCGCAAGTGGTGTTCACCTTAATAGAGAAAATCGCCAGGCGGGAAGGCATCGGCGCCATCCTCGCCGAGGGCGTGAAGTACGCCTCCCAGAAGTGGGACAAGGGCTCGGAAGAGTTTGCCATCCACGTCAAGGGGATGGAAATGAGCGGGTATGAATCCCGCAACGCCCCGGCAATGCTCCTGAGTTATATGACTTGTGACGTGGTCGCCCACCACAACCGCTCCTGGGCCATCACCTACGACATCCAGGTGGGCAGGGATAAGATTTCGCCTGATAAAGCTGCTAAAGTCATTGAACTCCAGCACGTACGTCCTCTCTTCGACTGCCTGGGAGCCTGCCGACTCCAGTGGGTGGAGCTGGGCATTGACCTCCAGCTCTATCCGCCCATCCTCAAGGCCATCACGGGGGTGGACCGCTCCTGGGATGACCTGATGAAGATTTCCGAGCGGGTCTGGAACCTGACCCGGATGTACTGGGTGCGGGAGATTGAAGGCTTCGGCAGGGAGTGGGACTACCCGCCGCCCAGGACCTACAAGGAGCCCGTGCCCTCCGGTCCTACCAAGGGCAAGCTGGTGAAGTGGGAAGACGTGCAGAAGCTGCTGGATATGTACTACGAACAGCGGGGCTGGGATAAGAACGGCATCCCCACCAGGGAGAAGCTGGCAGAACTGGGGCTTACAGAGATAATTGGGTAAGGAGCTGCTTTGGTACGGCGGCGAAAGCCGCCGTACCAGTTCATTTTCCTGCTCTTTGAATCCCAATGGAGGAGGTTGCAATGGATGTCAGGCTCGCCGAGGAGTATGTGCATATCCTGGAAAATGAACTTGCCGCTATTGACCCCGACATCAGTCACATCATCCGTTATGAAGAAGAAAAACAAGCCCGCAAAATCATCCTCATCCCCTCTGAGAGTTTTGCACCCCAAGCTGTGCGAGAAGCCTTGGGCTCGGTCTTCAACAACGTCTATGCCGAAGGTTACCCTCCCTTACGGATGACCCGTGATGAAGAAGAATTGGTGCTGGACTTCTCACACCAACTTGCCTACTACCGCCGCTATGCCGACCGCCGCTTCTACAAAGGCGTGGAATACGTCCACTTCCTGGAGACCCTGGCTCAGCGACGGGTGGCCAAATGCTTCGCCAACGAGCGTGTTCCTGCTGAACACATTTATGTCAACGTCCAGCCTCTCTCGGGTGCCGCTGCTAACCTGGCCGTCTACGATGCTCTGCTGGAGCCTGGCGACACCATTATGGGGATGGACCTCTTCCAGGGCGGCCACCTCACCCACGGCAGTGAGCTCAACATATCGGGCCGCCGCTATAAAGTTGTCTCCTACGGTGTTGACCCCGTTACCGAACGGCTCAATTATGACAAGATTATGGAATTGGCCCAGGAATACCGCCCTCGCCTCATCATCGCCGGTTACACCTCATATTCCTGGGCTCCTGACTGGGAGAAGTTCCGGGAGATTGCCGACGCCGTTGGCGCTTACCTTATGGCCGACATTGCCCACACCGCCGGGCTGGTGGTGGCCGGGGC
>DRAO01000262.1 GCA_011041825.1 Chloroflexota bacterium | reverse complement strand
TCCATTTCCATAGCGAACCCTTTGGCGATTGGATGGCTTCACAGGAGAAGGCCTCGGACATCGTTAGGACGCTGAATGCCTGGGGGATGGAGCGGTACCTCTACGTAGTACCCATCGGCAAACTCCAGCAGGAGATAACCCTCTCGGCACCCGTGCGGTATCGGGTCATTCTCTACCGCCGCCTGATGGTGCGGATTGCCGAACGCCTCATCCGAGAGGAAGGGGGAAGCGCTCTTATCACGGGTGATTCTCTAGGTCAGGTGGCTTCCCAGACCTTGGAAAGCATCACCGCCATAAATGACGCCGCCACGATGCCCATCCTGCGCCCTCTGATTGGGATGGACAAGCTGGAGATTACCGAGGTCGCCAAAACCATCGGCACTTACGAAATCTCTATCAGACCTGGGGAGGATTGTTGCCAGTTCCTGATGCCATCCCGTGTAGCTACCCGTCCCAGGGTGGAGGACATAAGAAAAGCCGAAGAAGGGCTGGACATAGAGCAGATGGTGAAGCAGGGCCTTGCAAACGCAAGGCGCTTAAATCTATAAAGAAGCCGTTTTTTCGACGGCAGCATAGCTGCTCTCGAAAAACAATCCAACTGGAAAGGAGGAAAAATGTTCCCGGATCCCGTAGCTTTCAGGATAGGGCCGCTGGCCATAAGGTGGTATGGACTGCTTATAATGCTGGGGACCCTTCTGGCCGCTTTCATAGCCTCCCGGGAAGCCCAGCGCCGTGGTGATAACCCTGACCACGTCTGGAATGCTTTAACCCTATGTATCATCTTCGGGCTTATCGGAGCCCGGCTGTATCACGTGTTCTCCAGCCCTGCCGAAGGCGTGGGCTGGAGCTACTACCGCCAGCATCCCATCGAAATCTTCGCCTTCTGGAAAGGAGGCTTCCAGGGGCTGGGAATCTTTGGAGCCTTTGTGGGGGGGCTCCTAGGTATCTTGGTGTACACTCGCCTGAATAAACTCAACTTCTGGCGCTGGGCCGATTTGGGCGTAATGGTGTTCCCCCTAGGCCAGGCCATCGGGCGGTGGGGCAACTTCTTCAACCAAGAGCTCTACGGCTATCCCACCACCTTGCCCTGGGGCATCAAGATTGATGCCGCCCACCGCTACGGCCCCTTCGTTGATTTGGAAAAATACCCCGTGGAGACCACCCGATTCCACCCCACTTTCCTCTACGAATCCATCCTGTGCTTCATCGTCTTCGGGTTGCTGATGTATATCAATCGGCGTTTTGAGCACCGCTTGAAGGACGGTGACCTGCTCTTGCTCTACTGTATCTTCTACCCGATGGTGAGGATAATCACTGAGACCCAGCGCCCGGATGCCTGGAGAGCCTGGGGGATACCGGTGGCTCAGCTCATTTCCGCAGGACTCATAGTGGTCGCCCTTGCCATTTTGATTTACCGCCATCGGCGGGGATAGGCAAGGACCTTGCCCGAACAATTGAAAATCTCAGGAGGCAGGAGAGTTAAAATGCAGATAGGGGCTTTCACCTTTGTGTTGCATACCCATTTGCCGTATGTCCGCAAGGCAGGCCGCTGGCCTCACGGGGAAGAAATGCTCCACGAAGCCATCGCCGAAACTTATGTCCCCTTGCTTAAAGCCCTCTGGGAGCTCAGGGAAGAGGGGGTGAGCTTCCACATCACCATCGGCATCACCCCCATCCTGATGGAGCAATTGGCCGATGAAGACATTAAGCGCCACTTCGTCACCTACCTGGAAGAGCGCATCCAGCTCGCCGAGGAAGACTGCAAGCTCCACCTCAACCGAGGCGAAGAGCGCATAGCCAATCTGGCCGCCTTTTACCGGGACTGGTACGCCGATGTGCTGGCGAGCTTCGACCGCTTTGGCCGGGACATTTTGGGAGCCTTCCGCCAGCTCCAGGACGAAGGCTATGTGGAAGTGCTCACCAGCGCCGCCACCCACGGGTATCTGCCCCTGCTGGAGCAGGATTCCAGCATCTATGGCCAGCTCAAGGTTGGGGTTGAGACCTACATCCGACATATGGGGCGCCCCCCACGGGGCATCTGGCTGCCCGAATGCGGCTACCGGCCCGGCTATATGCGGGAGTGCACGGGCACAGCATCGCCTGGGGGCACGGCAGCGCCGTGCCCCTACTATAAACCCGGCATCGAGGAATTCCTGGCCGACCTGAACCTGCTTTTCTTCTTCACCGACACCCACGTCATCAAAGGCGGCAGGATGGTGGGGAAGGTGGCCGGAGATGTGGTGGGGCCTTACGGGGCCGTGCCCAGGCGCCGCCTGGTGATAAAGACCGACGAACTCCCCACCGTCACCAAGGGCACCACCTTCCGCCCCTATTACGTCCAGGCGGCACGGGTGGCCGTCTTCGGCAGGGACGAGGGCACGGGGCTTCAGGTGTGGTCGGCCAGCCACGGCTATCCGGGCGACTTCCTCTACCGGGAATTCCACCGCAAGGACGAGCACTCCGGCCTCAAGTACTGGCGGGTCACCGGCGCCCAGGTGGACCTGGGCCAGAAGGACCTGTACGACCCCCGGCGGGCTCTGGAGCAGGTGGGGCTCCACGTGGACCACTTCTGTGACCTGGTGCACCGCCGGCTGCGGGAGTTCCACGAAAACACCGGCCAGTACGGCATCATCGTCTCGGCCTACGATACGGAGCTCTTCGGCCACTGGTGGTTCGAAGGCATCGTCTGGCTCCAGGGAGTGCTTCGCAAGCTGGCCTGGAGCCCCGACGTGGAGTTGACCACCGCCTACGAGTACCTGGAGAAGCACCCTCCCACCGAGGCCATCAGCCTGCCCGAAAGCTCCTGGGGCCTGGGCGGGGGCCACTGGACCTGGCTGAACCCCGATACCGAATGGATGTGGCCCCTCATCCACAGCGCCGAGCGCACGATGGAGGAGCTGGTGGAGTTATATCCCGATGCCCAGGGCCGGATGCGGGATGTGCTCAACCAGGCGGCCAGGGAGCTCCTGCTGCTTCAGGCCAGCGACTGGCCCTTCCTGATAAGCACCGGCCAGGCCAGGGATTATGCTCAAGGGCGCTTTCAACAGCACCTAGCCCGCTTCAACCACCTGGTTTCCATCGCCCGCAAAGGAGAAATCACCCTCGAAGACGAGGAATTCCTTGCCGAAATCGCTGAGGCCGACAACCCATTCCCCGATATTGATTATCGGGTATTTGCAAACCGGGAACAGGTGTAGCCGCAGGGGTATCAACTCAAGATACCGCCATCCCTGTGTCGGCGGAGCTTCATCATAAGCCTTGTGCCCTGAACCCTGTGTCCAGGGAAAGCGGGGTCCCAATCCTAAAAGGGCCAAGGTCCGGATAAAATTCCCTCGGGGGTGCATTATGCCCCAGACATCCGAGTTTAAACCCTATCACTTTGTCTACACTCTTGGGAAGGGGCTCCTGGCCCTGACCTGGCTCATCCTGGTATCCGGCGGATGGTCAGTCACCCACCTGCCATTGCTCCTTTTGTTGATAGCGGTGTCCCTGTTCAGCACTTTGACGGCCATCCGCTTCGGATTGGTGGGGATGGCCTTCGTCTCGGTCATCCATCTCACGGCCTTCCTCATCGGGGGATTACCCCTGGCGGGGTGGACCGCATTCCTCAGCTCCCTGTTGATTGAAGTGGTGGTGCTCCTGAAGCCTTCTCTGCTCCGGTGGATAGAGTGGATGGAACCCCTCCCGCCTAAATATGCCTTCCTGCTGCGGGGGATGGACAATGCCGGGACCACCGCCATCAACATCCTGGCCGCCGGGGTTGTGTATCGCCTCTTAGGAGGACAACTGCCCTTTGAATTCACATCCCAGGCCATCATCCCTTATTTAGGGTTGAGCATCGCCTATCTGGCTTCGGATTTCCTTTGGCACAGCTTCTACCTGCTATTACGCAGGAGCTCACCCTTCACCTTCTTCAGGGAGAACCTCAAGGATATCCTGATGCTCCAGGTGGCCCCGCTCCCTTTCGCCGCCCTCACCGCTTCCATCTACCTGAAATTGGGCTGGCTCCTTTTCATCCTGTTCATCCTCGGCGTCGGCGGGGTTTCCCTCATCGCTAAAGGTCTCTACCGGGCCCGCACCCAACTGGAACGAAGGGTGCAGGAACTCAGCGTTATCAACCGCATCGGCCAGGCCCTGGTCTCTTACCTTGATGTGAACCAAATTTTGGAGGTGTTGAAAGCTCAATCGGCTTCCCTCCTGGGAGAGGAGAGCATCTACCTGGCCCTTTACGATGAGGAGAAGGACGAGATTGCCTTCCCCCTGGCCGTGGAACAGGGTGAGACCCGGCATTGGGCCAGCCGCAGGTCCGCCAACGGGCTCACCGAATACGTCATCCGCACCGCCCGCCCCTTGCTTTTGAACGGGGATGTAAGCGCCCAGGCAGCCCAGCTGGGCATAGAGCCAATAGGTCGGATACCCAAAGCCTGGCTGGGCGTCCCCTTGAAGGTCGGGGAGCGGGTTATCGGCGTGCTGGCAGTGCAACGTTACGAATCCCCCGAACCCTACACCCAAGATGACCTGCGCCTCCTGAGCACCATCGCCTCCCAGGTGGCCATCGCCATCGAGAACGCCCGCCTCTACCAGCGTACCGATGAGGCCCTGGCCTCGAAAGTGCAGGAGTTGGAGGCGGTGCTGGATGCATCGCAGGAAGGGCTGCTATTCCTGGCCCCTTCGGGGGAGGTGGTGTGGGCCAACGCCGCCGCTGAAAGGCTCCTGGGGTTAGAGGTTGATGCCCTGATCCGGAGCTCCCCCGACGGTGAACTGGATGGGCTGTTGGGCTTCGCCGCCGGCGAGCTGAAGGCTTCGCTGGGGGAACTCTCCCGGCATCCGAAGTTGCTGAAGAGAGAATACGAACTTCCCGGCCCCCATTACGTGGAGGAGACCATCCTGCCGGTGCGCCTTTCCACGGGTGGCATCCTGGGCTTCCTGGTCGCCCTCAGAGATGTGACCGAAGAGCGGGAGCTGGAACGGTTGCGTGAAGACCTGGTACATATGATTGTCCACGATCTGCGTTCTCCGCTGAGCAGCATAAGCCTGGGAGTCGAACTCCTGAGGGAGGAGGCGAGCCGGAACGCCCAGACCATCCTGAACACGATGTACTCCAGCAGCCACAGGATGCTGGAGATGGTGAACTCCTTGCTGGACATCTACCGGCTGGAGCGGAGCGAGCTGCCCCTCTCAAAAGAAGCTACGGAGATGACCAGGGTGGTAAGGGAAGCCGTGAGCATACTCTCCTCCCAGGCATCAAGGGCCGGGGTACGCATCCGTGTGGAAGCAGCCGAGACGCCGCCATTGGAGGTGGATCGCAAGGTTATCCTCCGGGTCATCACCAACCTGTTGGACAACGCCATCAAGCACAGCCCTCGAGGAGGCGATGTGACCATCCGGGTAACCCGGGTGTTTTCGGAAGAGGATGGTGAGCGATTGCCCCGGGGACGCTGGGTGCTGGTGCAGGTTGAGGATCAAGGGCCGGGCATCCCGCCTGCCTACCGGGAGCGAATCTTCGACAAATTCTACCAGACGCCAGAGGGGCGCCGGAAGGCGGGCTTCGGCTTGGGGTTGACTTTCTGCAAGCTGGCGGTGGAGGCTCACGGCGGACGCATCTGGGCCGATGAAGCCCCCGGCGGCGGCAGCGCCTTCTGCTTCGCCCTGCCTCTCTCGGGAGAATCAAACATTTAACCTTCCTCAGGTAAGCCCCAAACACAAGGATTGGGGCGAGGGAGAGGGACTGAAGCTCCGCCGAGACAAGCTCGGCGGTATCTTGGATTGATACTCTCAAACTGATACCCCCAGCCTCGTGCTGGGGGAGCACCAGCTTTCCTTTTTGCCCAGAACCCTGTGTTCTGGGCGGCGGGGGAATGGGAGATGCTGCCAGTGGATGCGGAGTTCTACCTGATATGCGTCATCCCTCCGGGGCTGTTCCTCCTAAGCCTGT
>DRAO01000494.1 GCA_011041825.1 Chloroflexota bacterium | reverse complement strand
TTTTCTCGTGCGGGGGCTTCGCCCCCGCACGAGAAAACACTTCAAAAAATGCTTTTTAACCTGCCCTCGCCGGAGGGAACCATTTGAGCAAGAACAGCGTGGCACTTTTTCAACACCCTCAAGCCTCACTATCTTGCCTCCGAGAGACAAATGTGGTATCATAATTTTGACCTCCCGCAGGTTCGGACCTCAGGAGGTTTATGGGTGTGTTAAGCAAATTTCGGAGGAAAGTACTATGGCGAAGCCACCTTTTGCCGGGGAAACCCCATCGGGAGAGACCCATAAGGACCTCCCAGAGGGAGAGCAGAGACCTGGCAACGTGTTGGTACAATGTCCCCATTGCTCCCGTTTCCTGTGGGTATCCCAAAACCAAATAGGTAAGAAGATCCGGTGCCGTTACTGCTATGAGTGGTTCACCGTTCCGCCTCCTAGCTAATCTGACTTGTCTGCTCCTAACCTTTATATTTTTTGCCTACCCACCACTCGCCAGCTCACAAACCCCTTCACCAGCCAACCCGCCCGCTCGCTTACTCGCCAACCCGCAGGTCTTCACCACCCAGGACGGCCTGATTTCCAATTACATCACAGCTCTGGCTCTTTCCCCCGACGGGGCCCTATGGGTGGGGACGACCAGGGGGCTGAACCGTTACAATGGAGTGGAATGGGAGACTTTTACCACCCGCACCACCGATGGCCAACTCCCTAGCAATGACATCTCGGCCATTATGGTGGATCATCAGGGAAACCTCTGGTTCGGCACCTTCGATGCCGGAGTGGTATCTTATTCTCCCAATGCCCTTCCCTTCAAACGATGGCATACCTATACCACCCAGGACGGCCTCAACAGCGATAGAATCCTGGCCCTGATGGAAGCTCGGGATGGCCAAGTGTGGGCAGGAACCGATGCAGGTTTTTCCCTCTTCAACGGCAAGCGCTGGAGCGGTTACCACCTCTCCCAGGAGCCTGATGCCGACCGGGTAAGGGCCCTTTTGCAGGCCCAAAACGGTGATGTGTGGCTGGGCACCAGGGCTGGCTTGGCCATCTGCACGGGGGCTTCCCCCCGGGCCTGTTCATTTGTGGATGAATTGGGACCGATATGGGTGCTGACCCTTTATCAGGACCGCCAAGAGCGGATATGGGTGGGCACTGAAGGTAATGGCCTGTGGATGTATGATGGCACTTCCTGGCATACTTACACCAAATCCGAGGGCCTTGCCGACAACGAAATCACCGCCATCGCCCAGGACCCCACCGGGCGGCTGTGGTTTGGCACCGCCAAGGGTGGCATCTCCGTTTACGATGGCTCCGCCTGGCATACCCTAACTGTTGACGATGGGCTCCCCAGCAACTCCATTACCGCCATCCTGGCCGATGAAACCGGGACCCTTTGGTTCGGCACCGGCAACCCCCGCACCGGTGCCGGTTACGGCCTGGTAAGTTACACTGAACAGGGCTGGGCTTCTTACCGGCCACCCCCTGCCACTTTGCCCAACCTGTGGATCACTGCCATCCTGGAGGACTCCCGGGGCGACCTCTGGGTGGGTTTCGATGGTGGTGTGAGCCATTACGACCGCAGGGCATCCGTCTGGCATACCTATACGAAAGCCGATGGGCTGGTTGCCAACTACGTGACATCCCTGGCCGAAGATAAAGAGGGCATTATCTGGGTAGGTTTGAGCGACAATATAGCCTGGGAACGGGGCGGCCTGAACTGGTTCGATGGCCAGAGCTGGCACTCCCATACCTTTGAAGACCTCTATGGTGACAACCGCAGCAACCAGGTCACCAGCCTTTTGGTCAGTTCGGATGGCAGCCTTTGGGTGGGCACTTATGGGGGTATCCACCATTACAAGAGGGAGGGCCAACAGACGATCTCAGCAGTTCAGGAGCCCGAGACGGCATTGAGCAAAGGGTGGGATATAAGTCCAGCGCCACAAATCTCTGAGACTGAGACAAGAGGCGGCATCCGTTACCCTGGGGATGAAAACTGGCGCACCTACACCATCCAGGATGGCCTCCCGGACGATTGTGTGCTGGACATTGCCGAGGGCCCGCCAGGAACCCTCTGGTTCGCCACCTGTAACGCCGGGCTGTTGCGCTTCAACCTCCTGGGCTGGAAAGTTTTTGCCGACACCAGCCGGAGTGGCTTGCTCACTGACAATTTGGGTGCTGTCCTGATAGGGCGGGATAACTCCATCTGGATAGCGGGGATGGGCGGATACGCCGGACGTTACAGGCAGGGCGAGTGGATGCAATGGCCAGGCCCGGCTGAGGGCAGGTTTTGGGTTCCCTCACTATGCGAGGACCGGATGACACGCCTGTGGTTGGGAATGGGCAGCGAGTACTCCGGCGAAGGTGAAGGAGTACGATATTATGCTGCCGGGCGCTGGCACGATGCCGGGTTAGAAGGATTGGGCATCTCCAGCCTCTACGAAGACCATCAGGGTGTCCTCTGGGCGGGCACTTTCGGCGAGGGCCTATGGTATTACGATGGCCACCTTTGGCACCCCTTCGCCTGGCCTACCGAACTGGGCGACAACCGGGTGCTTTCCATCCTGGTTGACCGGGATGGACGCTGGTGGTTCGGCACCGATGGCGGCGGCCTCAGCCTTTACGACGGCGCATCCTGGCACACCTTCACCGTGCACGATGGCCTGGGCTCCAATTACATCCTCGACCTCCTCCAGGACAGCGACGGGCATATATGGGCTGCTACCGGTAACCCATATATTAAAGTGGGCGGCGGAGTGAGCCGCTTCGACCCCTCCCAGATGCGCTGGCAGACCTTCACCGCCGCCGATGGCCTTGCCAGCAAATTGGTGTGGGTATTGTTTGAGGACAGGGATGGCACCCTTTGGGCCGGCGGCGCCGGGGGCGAGAAGGGCGGATTGAATCGCCATACCGACCAGGGCTGGGAGCCTTACCCCGTCCCTGGCCTTGTGAAAGCCGATGTAACTGCCATCGCCCAAGACGATGAAGGAGCCCTCTGGGTGGCCACCGAAGGCGAAGGGGTCTTCCGTATCCAGGGAGAAACCGTGGAGCACTTCACCGTTGAAGATGGACTCGCCAGTGACACCGTGCTGAGCGTATTGGTGGATAGCGACGGGGTGGTGTGGCTGGGGACCAGGGACGGCGGCCTCAGCCGCTACCACGATGGCACCTGGCAGACCTTCACCGTGGCCGATGGGTTGGGCTCAAATTGTATCGCTTCGATTGTTGAGGATCCCTATGGGACACTCTGGCTGGCCCACAGCGATGTCTTCTCCTCCTGCAAGGGTGGCGTGACCCGCTACGACGGCAAGCGCTGGCGAGTTTTCAACTCCGCCAACAGCGGCCTCCCCGATGATTATGTCCATACCGTAGCCCTGACCCCCGAAGGCCACATCCTATTTGGCACCGACCTGTGGTTCACCCGCTACATACCGTCTACCCACCCTCCTCAGGTGCGGATTGACCGCATAATCACCCTGGAGGACAACAAAACCTATGAATCCCCTCGTTCCGTCCTCATCCCTTATAACCGTAACACCATCCGCATCGAGTTCTCGGCCCGGGATCTGCCCACCCGTGCCAAAGACATAGCCTACCGGTATAAGCTGGAAGGATGGGACTCCACTTGGAACACTTTGGAGAACCGTTTGGCCCAGGTCAAAAGCGATTACGTGGAGTATGCCGACCTCCAGCCTGCTCACACTTACACTTTTTACATAGCGGCTGGAAATGCCCTGTTAGATTACTCGCTCCCCGTGAGCTTCACCCTGACGGTGCAAGATTACCCTCTGTGGCTCAAAGTCTGGCAGGCCGAATGGTTCAGGATTGCCCTGATCCTGCTGGCCTTGGTGGGTGCACCACTGGGGGCCTTTGGATACCGATGGTGGCGGATGCAAGGGGCTTTCCGCTACCGGGATCTGGAGGTGGTGGTGGAACCTGGCACCGAACCCGGAGCTTACCGGGTGTGCTTCCGAAGCCCTCGCCTGAAGGATGGCTTGGATGTCGAAACCACCTTGGACCTGGACCTCCTGGAAGATGCGTTGATTCAAGTGGAACGGGGTCACACCAACGAGCCGTTATTGCGCTACATCGGCAGTTCCCTCTACGAAGCCCTCTTCCCCGGCGCAATACCTTACAATTTGCGCCACTGGGTGGGGCTGGGCCGGCGACCGGTGCGGCTGCGGATGAGCTTTGAAGAGGCACCCGAATTGGCTGGATTGCCTTGGGAGTTAATGTACGGCGGTGAACGGGTGGGGTTCCTGGCCCAGCGGGCCGATACAGCCCTGGTGCGCTACGCCCCGCCCCCCGAGGAAATCGAGCGCCCCGGGGTGGGGAGAAAGCTCCGGATACTGGTGGTGATGGCTCAGCCCGCCGATGAACGGGTGCCTGAATTGGGATTGGCGGAGGAGAAGAAGCGGCTGGATGCCATCCTGGGCGGGATGCCGGATGTGGAATTGGGTTATCTCTTCGGCTTCCACGCCGCCCAGCTGGTGGGCGAGACGCCCCTCGACCGGGACCTGCCCGACCTGCTGGCGGAGCGGCTGGGGGAGGGCTGGGACGTGTTACACTTTGTGGGCCACGCCGGCCCCGACCTGATGCCCTTTATGGGGGAAGCCGAGATTGTGTTGTGGTGTGAGGACCGGCGAGGCGATTATCTGGCTTTGGGGCCCGAAGAGCTGGAGGTGATACTTCGAGGGCTGGCCTCCGAGGGCAAAGTGCCCAAGCTGGTGGTGCTGAGCGCCTGCCGCACGGCGGATGTGGAAAGCCGCTTGGTGAAGGTGATGCTGGAGGCGGGCGTGATGGCGGTGGTAGGGATGCAGTGGCCGGTGCTGGATGTGGCCGCCAGAGCCTTCGCCGAAGGTTTCTACAGCACCCTCCCCCGCCACGGCCAAGTGGATTACGCCGTCAGCGTGGCCCGCAACCGGATGGCTCAGGAAGTGGGCCTTAGCCACCGTGACTGGGCCGCCCCTGTGCTGGTGATGCAGACAGCGGAAGGGTTCATCTTTGAGAGAGTATAAGGAGGGGATAAGATGCCATTGCGAGAGGAGGATTTCGACCGCAAGTTCGTCGTGGTGGGTGAACAGGATACCGTTGCCGATGCCTTGGAGAAGTTAAAGACCCAGGGCGGCGGAGATGAGTGGCACATCTTCATCCGCCGCACCCCTGAAAGATTTGGGGTGGTGGAAGTGACCCGCCTCAAAGAGATGCTGGCCCACCTAGGGCCTAACCTCTTTGAACTCACCTTTGCCCAATTGCGCCCTATTGCCCCTGACATCCCGGCCGTGCAACAAGATGCTGTGGGTCTGGGAACCGCCGAACGGTGGGCGCATAAAAGCCCCGGCGGTGCCCTGGTGGTAATGCGGGGAGAGGAGGTAATAGGCCGCTTCTACATAGCCACCAAGCGGGGCAGCGAGGTGTTTCCCGGCTCCTCGATGGGACAACTTTACGGCGATTACATTAACACCGCCCCAGACGCACGGGCCCAATGGCGTCCTGCGGGAATAGAGCCGCCTACCTGCCCCCACTGCGGCCACCAGGGCTTTTACCGCTATGATGCCGAAAACAACGCATATAAGTGCGCTAAGTGTGGTGAGATTATCTCCTGATCGAAACCACCTGAAGTTTGGCTCTTTCGGCCAAAGCCTTTAAATGGAAATTGGGGTTGTTTTCTGCCATTCTTTTGCCACCTCCCACTCCTAATTCCCATTTCCCAATTCCTGATTTCTTGGAAGATATGCGTGAATCTGCGTCCCAATCCTAAAAAGACAAAGTGCCATACAGCAACAAGGAGAAAAAGCTATGGAAACGCTAACGGGCAAATTAAGCGAGGTCTTGGAGAAGCTGGGGCGGGCGTTCCTCATCGCCGGATACCTCCCCGCTGCCCTCTTCATCCTGGCCCATCAACTTTTCCTCTTCCCCAGGCTGTTGGGGAGAACGATGACGGTTTTACAAACCCCTGGC
>DRAO01000389.1 GCA_011041825.1 Chloroflexota bacterium | reverse complement strand
TACGTATTACTTTACATCCTTGGAAGCGGCCATTGCGGTTCCACGCTTCTAGATTTATTGCTCAACGGGCACTCGCAGGTATTGGGGCTGGGCGAGATTCGGGCTATGCACAGGTATATAGCTTTGGCCAAGGGCGCTGGGTTGCCCTCTTCACCAGGCAAGGACTGGCTGGAAGTTAAGTCCCACCCCTTTGATACACCGCTATGGCAGAAGGTGAGAGAATGCTACGAAGCAACATCCGGAAGGCAATTCGATGAAATTGACCTGCGCTTTCCCCGGTGGAGCAAGTTGCTCCGTTGGCAGGAGGGAGACATCAAAAAGTGGAATGAGCCTAACGAAGCTCTTTTAATGTGCCTCCATAAAGTATCGGGAGCAAAGGTGCTTACAGACTCCTCCAAATCCCCCCACCGTTTATACCTGCTCCGCAAGGCCGGTGTCTATAAGATTAAAGTCATCCATCTGGTGCGGGATGGACGTGCTATCGTGAATTCTTACCTTCGTAAGTACGGCGATATAATGGTGGCGTTGCGCAGATGGGCAGGGCCAGCCCTCACAGCTTTCTACCTCAAGCGGCTGTTTCCAGAGAGGGATTGGCTCCGAGTCCGGTATGAGAGGCTCTGCACGGACCCGGAGGGCACTCTGAAGGAGATTTGCTCTTTCGTGAGGATAGAGTTTGAGCCGCAGATGCTCGCTTACAGGAGCCACCCCTATTTCGGGATAGGGGGCAATCGGATGAGGGAAGGCAGCGATGAACGCATCTATCTTGATGAAGCTTGGAAGCAGCAATTGAGCCTAAAGCATCGCTTAACGTTCGCTTTAACGGTGGGATGGGTTAACAAAATCTACGGGTATGGGATTCTATGAACCAAATAAGCCAGCATCTGATAGAAGATGCCCGGCAGTTCCTCCGCAGCCCTTCCGTTCAAGATGTCGGCATTTTGACGATAGGCCAATATGTGGCTGCCGCTATCGGCTTCCTGACCACCACCGTTGCCGCCAGGATATTGGGGCCTGAGGGGTATGGACAGGCTGCCCTTATCCTGGCTTTCCCCTCACTGCTCCGCTCCGTAGGTAATTTCAAAAGCCTTACCGTGACGACCCGGTATCTGGCTGGGTTCCGGGCCACAGGAAAGGGAGAGGAATTCAGGGCTATCACGAAACTTGGCTATATCATTGATGAGCTGGCGTTCCTGGGGGTGTTCTTAACCGTACTGATTACGGGTAAGTGGGTGGCCGAGCACGTATACAATGCATCCTGGATGTTCCGGGGGATGCTCATCTATGCTGCCTCTTTCGTAATCCTCGCCTTCCGAGGAGGCAGCTTTGCCGTCCTGACCGCCTTTGAAAAGTTCCGCTGGCTTTCGGCCCTTTACGTTTTAGAGAAGGGCTTAACTTTCATCCTGGTGATCGCTTTCCTCCTTGCCGGGCATGGGGTGATTGGGCTGGTGCTGGGTATGGCCATCAGTAACGCCTTGATGGGATTAATCTCCCTGGGTACAGCTACCCTGCTCCAGATGCGCAATGGCATCGGTGTATGGTGGGCGGCTTCTTTAGGGAGCATCCGTAGCCTGCGTAGGGAGTTGCTTTCTTTCTTCTCCTGGAATTACGTTATGACAACCCTGAGCGGCGCAATTGCCCAAGTGCCGGTGATGATTTTGGGAGCAGTTCGTGGGCCGGATGAGGCAGGGTTCTTCCGGTTGGCGATGACTTTGGTGAACGTTAGCTCTTATCCTATGAACGCCGCCCATCGGGTGGCTTACCCCCGCCTTTCGGCGAAGTGGGCGAAAAAGGAATCGGATGCGGCCTTACGCCGGGATGTGAAGCGCTGGACGCTCCATGGAGGAGTGCCCATTGGCCTGGCAATCCTCGGCGTCACTTTGGCCCTCCCGTTGATCATCCCCCTCGTGTTCGGCGAGAATTATCGTCCGGTGGTTCCAGGAGTCCAGTTAATGATGCTCGGAGTTGCCTTCGAATCCGTCTTCTTCTGGCTGAATTCTTTCTACTATGCTTTGGGAAAGGTGGGATTGTGGGTGGGAGGTTATAGCCTCTATGCCGCACCGGTCCTCGGATTGAGCTGGTTCATAAGCCAGCGGTGGGGGTTCGTGGGATTGGCAGGGCTCGTAGCAGGGGGAAGATGTCTGTTTAAGTCTGTGATGCTAACTATGAGCCGGCGGATTGGGAGAGAGGTAGGAGGATGAAAGCCTGCTTCATCGGTGGCGCCCGTTATCCTCAACCGTTGAACACGACCAGCCTGAAAAAGTTTCGGCTGTTGAAGCGGCTGGGCGAGACTTTTGTCATCGGCTTCAGCCAGGACCTGCGCCCACGCCGTTTTACTGAATATGCTCACTTCTACCTCTTGCCTCAATTCCCCCTGCCTGTATTCCGCTATGTCACTATGCTTATCTTCGGCCCGCTTCTCTCCCTATGGCTCATCCACCGCTATGGTGTCCAGGTCCTCATCGCCCAGAGCCCCTACGAAGGCTTTGTCGCAGCATTGGCGAAGGGAATCGCCGCCCGGCTTGGACGGGAAGTTGCACTCGTCGTGGAAAGCCACGGGGATTTTGAGAACAGCCTCTTCCTGTACAGGCGGGTTCGGCCACGGTGGTTTTTCCGCACCCTGATGGCCTATGCGGCAAAATTTTCCCTTCGGTATGCGGATGCCCTGAGGGCCATTTCCGCTGCCACCTGTGCTCAGTTACAGCGATGGGCTCCGGATAAGCCCGTTATCCGCTTTCCCACTTGGACGGACATCGAGGTCTTCCTGGAGGCCGGGGCAAATGCGCCGGATAAGAGGAAAAACCTCATAGTTTACGCCGGAGTTTTAATACCGCTGAAAGGCGTTCACTTCCTGATAGAGGCTTTTGCACAGGTAAGGGATGTGTTCCCCGATGCCTGCCTGTGGCTCATCGGCAGGGTTGGGAACGCTGAATACGTCAATTCACTCAAAGCTCAGGTGCAGCAACTGGGCTTGAGCGAACAGGTGATGTTTTACGGCCACCTTCCCCAACAAAAGCTGGCTCAATGCATAGCACAGGCACAGGCGCTGGTCCTGCCATCGCTTTCGGAAGGATTAGGCCGGGTAGTCATAGAGGCGATGGCTTGCGGTACCCCTGTGATTGGCAGCAGGGTAGGAGGCATACAGGAGGTAATCCAAGACGGCAAAACGGGCTTCCTTGTGCCCCCCGGCGATGTGGAGGCCCTAGCCGAGCGAATCCGGTGGATTTTCACCCACCCGGATGAATCCGGGGAGATGGGCCGACAAGCCCGGGAATTCGCCCAGGCTTTCTTCTCCCCCGATGCTTATTTGCAGAGCTACGCCCGTCTCCTTCACCTTGCAGTGAGCAGGTTGAAAGCGAGGAGCAACTATGCGCTTGCTGATGTTCAACCTGGCAACCGATGCCGATGACCCCATCCTCGGCTTTACGACCCGGTGGATTGCAGCGCTGGCGGAGCAGGTGGAATTCATCTACGTAATCACGATGCGGGCAGGCCGGATAGATGCTCCCAGCAATGTGCGGGTTCTCTCTGTGGGTAAAGAGAAAGGCTACAGCGAGCCACGACGGGCATTGGAGTTCTACCGGCATCTACTGGGCGTGCTGCGCTTCAACTGCATTGATGCCTGCTTCTCTCATATGATCCCCGTGTTCACCATAATGGCAGCGCCCATCCTGAAAGCAAAGGGTATCCCCATAGTTACCTGGTACGGCCATCCCAGTTTGAATTGGAAGTTGAAGGTGGCTCATCACCTCTCAGACCGGATGGTGACCAGCGTGGAAACCGCCTACCCTTACAGGCGAGACAAGCTTGTAGTTATCGGGCAGGGGATTGACACGGAGCTCTTCGCCCCTGAAAACGCTGTCCCTGAGAAGCCGCCTTTAATCCTCTGCGTGGGGCGTCTCTCACCTGTTAAAGACCATCCTACCCTCCTCAAAGCTGTGGCGTTACTCCGGAAGCAGGTAGACCACCCCTTCCAGGTGGTCATCTTGGGTGGCCCGGCCAGGGCGCAGGATTATGCCTATATCCAAAGCCTCCAGGCTCTTGCGCGCCGATTGGGGCTTCAGGATTGTGTGCGTTTTAACCCGCCAGTACCTCAGCCGGAATTGCCCCGCTGGTATCGTCGCTGCACGGTGCACGTAAACCTGACGCCCACCGGCTTCGGGGACAAAGTAGCCTTGGAGGCGATGGCTTGTGCACGCCCCTGCCTGACAGCCAACGAGGGCTTCCGGGAAACCCTCGGACGCTTTGCTGACCAGCTCCTCTTCCGCTATGGGGATTCCATAGAATTGGCCGAGAAACTCCGATGGCTCCTCTCTTTAAGCGATAACGAAAGGGAAGCCATCGGTCAATATCTGCGGGAGCGCATCATTCGATTTCACAGCCTGGAGAGCCTTGTCGGAAAGCTTGTCCGCTTGTTAGAAGAGCTTGCAAGGTAATTCCTCTGTACGGATTTGCCGGATGTTGCTGAGGTGGTTACCTTTTCTGGATACGACGAAGGCAGTTTGGCCGCCATCGAAATACAAAATGGGGGAGTAGACAAATGGAGCAGGCGACACGTTACCTAATCGTGGGAACGGGACGATGCGGGTCCAGTTTGCTGGCTGCCATTTTGGCCAAAGCCGGGGCGAACTTCGATATGCCCGTGCAAACGAAGTGGGACCGTCGCTCTGGTGAATACGAGCATCCTATGCTCCTTGAAGCACGTAGATGGCTAGTATGGGCGGATAAGATTGCGAGAAGCCCGCTTCCCAGCCGCCTGCGGAATTTCTGTCAGCGAAGAGCCGCCCAAAAGCTGGATGAACTCCTCCGGCGGGCTACCTTCCTCAAATCCCCGGAACTGGTGCGTATGGTGCACATAGTGGCGAAGCTAGGCTATCAACCTAAAATCATCCTCTCGTATCGCCAATTTGAAGGCTACAGCGTAAGCCGACACCTGAAGAGCGGCTGGGGATTTTCCAGGCTTGTGGAGCAATATATCAACGTGAACAGCACCGCCCTCCTCCAACTGTACATATTTGGCGGCTGCACAATCGGTTACGAAGAACTGGTCAACAAAGAGGAAACGGTATGGGCCGAAGCTCTGGAGCAACTAACGGGCATCAAAGCCAGCCATCTGCTGGAGAGTCGAGAAAGCCTTGTCAAAGCAGTCACACCCCAGTGGGAATTCCCAGTCCCTAATCCCGAAGTGATGAAAGTGTACAAACTCCTTGTACAACTTAAGGGCCTGGTTATCGAACCAGTCTCGTCTTCCACCCTCAACGAACGCCTGTAAGGGGTACAGGGCGTATGGAGCGAATCCCCTGGGGTGGCAAGCTCTGGCTAATTCCCAAGGGCCTCCAGGAGGACCTTCTCGGTGGCTGAGGCAACCCTATCCCAGGAGAAGTTTGCCATTGTGCTCCTGGCATCCCGGGTGGAGGCTTTACGAGATGGAGAATTCACCATCGCCCTTATGGCGGCAGCCAGACGGGCCGTCGAATCCACCTCCACCAGCGCCCCGTTCACCCCATCCTGCACCACTTCCGGCACGCCGCCGACGGCGGTAGCGATGATTGGTAACCCTACCTGCATTGCTTCCAGCAGCGTGTGGGGCAACCCCTCATAGGAGGAATTCAAGATGAAGGCATCGCACGCCGCCATCAATGCCAGTGTCTCCTGCCTGCTCCGCTTACCGGCAAAGAAAACCCGTTCCTCAAGGCCCAGTTCCTCCACTAGCGCCTCTAACCGGGGCCGTTCGGGGCCGTCTCCGACGATTACCAGCCCCACCCCCCCAAGGGAGGCGATAGCCCTCAAGATGCCGTCAACCCTCTTCCAGGGCACCAACCGCCCCACTGTGATGAGCTTGAAGGGGGTCCGTAGCGGCACCTGAACGGGCCTAATTTCATCCACAGGCTCTATAGCATTGTACACCACCCGGCATTTCTCCCTGGGCACGCCCCACCCTTCTACGATGCCTTTCAAATAGCAGCTGGGCACGATAATGC
>DRAO01000088.1 GCA_011041825.1 Chloroflexota bacterium | reverse complement strand
GCGATGGCCCCTGTGGGTGCGGCTGGGACGGGTGACATTGCCTACCCTGGTTGGGGCTCAAGCCCTACTGGTGCCAGGGTTCGTGATGGCTGCTTTTAAGGAAATAAGGGAAGCGCTCGGAGAACGCTTCCGAAAGGGTGTACCGGTGCCCCTCCTGTGGTGGGGGATGCTGTTGCTCGCTTATGCCATACGGCTCCCGGTAGCCTATCAGCACGGGCGATATACGATGCCTGTAATTCCCATCTTCGTGGTCTACGGATTTGCGGGGATGTCCCAATGGCTGGAAAGGGGGGGGCGTAAGCGTCAAGGCCAGCCTGCAAAAACAGAACCTGTTTTACAACGGGTGCTCCTCAAGGTCTGGGCGATTTCGACTTTAATTTTGCTCCTGGCTTTCACCCTCATCGGTGCCAGGGCGTACAGCACCGATGTGGGGATTATCCAATGCGAGATGGTGCAGACCGCCTTCTGGCTGCGGGAGAACACCCCTCCCGACGCTTTGATAGCCGTCCACGATATTGGTGCCATCGGCTATTACGCCCAACGCCCGCTGCTCGACCTAGCCGGCCTGGTAACCCCTGAGGTTATCCCCTTCATCCGGGATGAGGGGAGGCTCCGGGAATTCATCCTCGCCAAAGGAGCCCAATACCTGGTGACATTCCCCTCCTGGTACCCGCACCTGGTTGACGACCCCATTTTTATGCCTCTGTATTCCACCGGGTGTGATTTGACCATCCGAGCAGGGGGTGATAATATGGCGGTCTACAAGGTGAGAGGTGTTTGACACGGCTCCCTTTTTGCGGCATAATTGGGCTTGGTAAGGAGGAACTGACCGGGTGAGATGGAAGCAGGTCACGGAAATCGCAGCATTAACGGCGGTGCTGGCCTGGGGAGGCTTTTTACGCCTGGGGTGGCCCGGCGTAAACCCCTTTGCCTTCGATGAGGCCCGGCTGAGCCAATTGGCCCTGGAATTGGCCCGAAGAGGGCAATTCCCAGCCACAGGGCCGGTTTCTTCGACCGGAGTTCCCAATTTCCCCGCATCGGCCTGGCTCTTCGCCTTCCCCTATGCTTTCTCCGCCAATCCCCTTGTCGCAATATCGTTCATAGGGCTTTTGAGCACCCTTGGCATCCTTGCCCTGTGGTGGATGGCCCGTTCCGCCTGGGGGCCTTGGGCTGGGCTGACCACGGCCTTGCTGGCGGCTGGCTCCCCTTACCTGGTCTTCTACTCCCGCAACATCTGGGGGCAGGATTGGCTCCCTATCCTGGCTGTGGCCTGGGCCCTGGCAGGAGTCCTGGGCTTCGGGGAGCGGAGACGGTGGGCCATAGCCATACACTCCTTCCTGGCAGCCTTCGCCTTCCAGGTCCATTATGCAGGCATCGTGCTGCTCATCCCCACCCTATTGCTGGCCTTAAGGTTCCGCCTTAAAAGGGCTTTCTCCCCCTGGCTTATGGGCTTAGGAGCAGCGCTGCTGGTTGGCATTCCCTGGGGGGTGAAGGTCCTTTCCCAGGTCGGAAATATCGGGAGGGCCTGCAAGCTTGAAGTCAGCACAACCAGCTTCAAGCAGTTCGCCGCCTTAGCTACCGGATACAATTGGGATTGGCTTTTCCTGGGAGAGGGATGGCACCTGAGCAGCGGCCCATTAGCAGTTGCGATGGCGATGGCAGCCGGTGGGCTGGTGAGCGCCGGGCTCCTGCGCCTGCTGGCGCTGGGATGGCGGAGCCTTTCATCAGCAGGGGAACAGAAGGGGCTCCCCGAAGTGCTGGCCTTCCTGGTGCCCATCTGGGGGCTCATAAGCCCTGTCTTTTGGCTCGCCCACATCACCACTGTGCACATCCATTACCACCTGGTCTCCCTCCCAGCCGCTTTCCTGGCGGCAGGACACGCTGCCACCTTAAGCTCCCGTCGTTTTTGGCGCATTGGCGTAATCGCACTTGCCCTGGCAATTTCGCTGGGGCAGGGCATCCTCTTCGCCCGAGGATTGAGCATAGCTGGGGAGCAGGCTACCCCCGGGGGCATCAGCACGCCCTTATGCTTTCACCAGGCCGCCGTGCGCTTTGTCGAAGACGGCAACCCCGTCCTCGTCATCGTCCCTGGAAATCGGCCTGAGTTCGATGGGGATGCGGCTGTCTTCCACGTCCTGCTCTGGGATTATCCCCATCGCCTGGTGGATGGGCGCTCCTCCCTCATCATCCCCTCCCACCCGTCCTGGCTGCTCTTCGTGGCCCCCTGGATTCCTGCCTGGGAGGAAGCGCTTGGCTCACTCCCCGATGAAGGCTGGGAGGCCTATAATCTGCCCCGGCGTGTGGGGGAATACCCCTACGGAATAATCCGCCTGAGAGCAGCAAAGCCCCGGGGATTTCAGCCCGCCAGGCCCGTTCTCCTGGCAAACGGCGTGCAACTGGAGGGCTGGAAAGCACATCCCTTAGGAGAGGGCTTCCGCTTCGCAACCCTATGGAAGGTGGCGGATGTCCCCGAACGGGGCACCTTCCACCAATTTAACCACCTCTATGTTGAAGGCAAAGCGGAGCCCGTGGCAATCCACGATGTGCCCACATCTTCCACGGCCTGGGCCAGGGGAGATTTTCTCATCGTCTGGGCTGATTTCCCAAAGTCACCATCTGAGGGGAAATTGAGGATGGCGGTGGGGATGTACCGCTACCCATCGCTGGAACGAGTGCCACGGGTGGGGGGAGGTGACCCATTTGCGCCCATAGTGCTCGGCCCTTTTGAACTCGCCCACTAATTTATCTTTATGTCAAGGGCTTTCCCTACATTCACCACTTTACCGTTCTCCACAAAATAAATCACTATTTGGATTCCGTCAACCTGGGGAGAAGGAGGCTCCCCCTTCTCGGGGGATTTGCCGGGGGAAACCCCCAAGTCCAGGCGGTAATCGTCCCTCACGATTTCCCCTGGAACCCACCTGGAAGTGGGATAAGCCCCCCATACTGGCTGGTGGTCCTGCTGGATGAAGCCGCCTTCACGGGGTAGCAATTGTCCCTTAAGGGTGGGACGCACCGAAACGACATAATCCCGCTTCAAAGGCTCCATCGCTTGCCAGAACAGGCTCACCCTTAGCGCCCCCTTTTCCCGGATAGCGGCATATCCAGCCAAGCGCATCTTCCCCTCAAAGCTGGCCCTGAGCCTATGCACAGGGACGCATTTCCGGAGGCATACCTGGGCAGGGAGCTCCCAGACCGGTGCGGGGTTTAAGCGTATTAACCTGGCTCCGGCTGAAGAAGGGTGCAATCCCAGCTCCCAGAGGTTCGGAGCAGCATTCACAACCTCGGAGGTGATGTAGCAGCTTTCCCCCCTCAAGCTGAGGTCTATCGCTTCCTCCACCGTAACGATGCGTATGGATGGCCTGGCCCCCCAGATTGTGCCCAGGTATTGGAGGGCTAAATTCTCACCGTAAGTCCCGGCTATGCAACTGCCTTCGGGAGGAGCATCGGCCAGGATGGCCCATCCGGGTTCCAAGCCTGTGGCGTCCAGACGCCCGCTTTGGTCAGCTTTGTGATAATTTGAGGCAAAACGCCAGACGAGCAGCACGAGGAGGCTTGCGCCGAGCAGGGTTTGAAAGGTCCGCTTCGGATAGCGGGTTAGCAAGTGGTCAACCAGCACCACCGCCCCCAGGATTACCAGGGGATAAAGGGGCATAATCACCTGATACCAGTTCCCGAAGCGGTCTATGTAGCAGAAGGCGAAGTAAATTGCAGCAGTGCCGTAGAAGAGCAAAGCACGCTTCTTCCCCAAGAAAGCCCATCCGACCAATCCAGCAAGGAACACCGGCCAGGAGAGCTCCCAGAAGGCAAGCCAGGGGTAATTGCCGCCAGGAGGCCATAGCGTCCAGCTCATCTCCGAACGCCCCTGGGGGGCGGTGAGGAATTCCAGGAACCAGGCCAGGGTGCTGGGCCAATTCCCTAACCCTCGCCATTCTGGATGCTGAGCTCCCCGGACATACACGTAGATGTAGCTGAGCAGAGGCAGGAAGGCAAGGCAAGCCATCTTGAAGACGAGAGCAGGCTTGCGCAATAGAGAGGGCTCTTCCCACAAGATGAACGCCACAAGAGGTGGCACTACAAACAGGGTGGTCACCAGGTTGGCCGCACACGTGCCTGTGACGAAAGCCATCCACAGCAGCAATGATGGATTACGGTCCCGCTCCCATTTCAATGCCAGCCAAATCAGCAGCAAGGTCTGGAATACGGCTGACGTATATTGCTCGGTGGTGACAGCATAATACCAGAAGAAATAAGTGATGGCGTAATAAGCGGTGCCCCATAATGCCACCGGCCACCTGCCGGGTGCTACTTCCAGCAACAAGAGGTAGAACACGATTAAAGCGGCTATGGCCCACAGGGTGGAGTAGAGGGAGAGTACCTGCACCGGGTTAAAGGCCCAGCCGAGGAGGTGCCTGCCGATGTGGAACCAGAGCCATCCCAACATCGTGTAGAGGGGGTAACCGGGGGCATTGGCAAAGCGGGCCTGAGCCTGGGCGTATTGGTGGGTTATGAGGTCACCACCCATCAACTCATCGGGGCGGAGCCCATCATCAAGGGTGAGGAGGTAAAGCGCCAGGATAGCGAGAATTGCTAGACCCACAGCTATGTTACGGAAATGGGCGGAAGCTATCCGCCTCATAGATACCTCCTCTGGTGGGAATGCGCTGCCTGCTTCTTCTGGAGGAAAGAGATGAGGGCTCCTGGTTCACAAGGCATCGCCCTTGCTTCCTTCCCCCTGTTATATTAGTATAATATGGGGATATTCGCAAATCCCCCGCACACGCCTGCATCTCCTCCCCCCTTGCACAAGAGGATTTGAAATGGTAAAATTGAGAGGACTCTGCGCTCTCCAGCGCAGGCAAAAAGGTGTTAGAGAACGCCTGCTCCTCGTTATCCGCCTGGAAAACACCTGTCCGGGGGTAAAGGAAATGCTGAAGAAATTAACGGAGAAACTCCAACTGGCCGAAAGACGCTACGAAGAACTCAACCGCTTGATGGCGGACCCTGAAGTGGCTACCGACCCCAAGCGGATGGCCGAATACGCCCGAGAGCAGGCCGAGTTGGAGGAATTGGTACAAACTTATAGGAAATACAGGGAACTGGAACGGCAGCTTGCGGAAGCCAAAGAGCTACTGGAAGAATCCGATGACGAGGAAATGAGGGAACTGGCCAAATCGGAAATTGACAGGCTGGAAGGGGAATTGGAGAGGTTGGAAACCCAGGTGAAGAAGCTGCTCCTTCCCAAGGACCCTCGAGATGAGAGGGATGTGATTATGGAAATCCGGGCTGGGGCCGGGGGAGAGGAAGCAGCCCTCTTTGCCGCTGACCTCTACCGGATGTACACCCGTTATGCTGAGAAGAAGGGGTGGCGTACTGAACTCCTCAGCGCCAATGAAACGGGTCTCGGAGGCTTCAAGGAAGTCATCTTCCAGGTAAAGGGCAGGGGGGCTTATTCCCACCTTAAATACGAAAGCGGTGTCCACCGGGTGCAGCGAGTACCCATCACTGAATCCAGCGGACGCATCCACACCTCCACCGCCACCGTAGCGGTGCTGCCTCAGGTTGATGAGGTAGAAGTGCATATAGACCCTAAGGACCTGCGCATTGATGTGTACCGCTCTTCAGGGCCTGGTGGCCAGCATATGCAGAAAAACGCCACCGCCGTCCGTATCACCCACATCCCCACAGGCATTACTGTGGCCTGTGAAAGCGAGCGTTCCCAGGTTCAGAACCGCCAGCGGGCAATGGCCATCCTGCGGGCCAGGCTGTATGACTTGGAACAGCGCAAGGTGAGGGAGCAGGTGGACAGGGAGCGCAGGGCTCAAGTGGGCACAGGTGAACGGAGCGAGAAAATCCGCACTTACAATTTCCCCCAGAACCGGGTCACTGACCATCGGATCGGTCTCACGTCCTATCGGTTGGAGGAAATCCTCGACGGCGAATTGGATGAATTCATCGAGGCCCTTGCCGCCGAGGAACAGGCAAAGAAG
>DRAO01000459.1 GCA_011041825.1 Chloroflexota bacterium | reverse complement strand
GGTAGCCCTCCTCAAGGTGGGGAGCCTGGCATTGGTCTTGACCAGCGGGGGCAGGTGATGTACTTCGTTGGCATTGACCTGGCCTGGTCGTATCGGAACACCACCGGGGTGGCGGTGCTCCGGAACGAGGGGGAAAAGGGCCTCCTTGTCGCCTGGAATGAGCGACTGAGGAGGGATGAAGAGATTGTGAGCTTTATCGAGGGAGCCGTGGGGGGGAGTCCAGCCCTGATTGCCATAGATGCTCCGCTGGTGGTGCCCAACGAAACCGGAACCCGGCCCTGTGACCGGGAACTCTCCCGGCTCTTCCGCCGCTATGAAGCAGGAGCTCATCCCGCCAACCGTCGCAAGTTCGGCGGGATAGTGCGGGGTGAAGAGCTGGTGCAACGGTTATCCGAAAGGGGCTTCGTCCATTCCCCACAGGTTGCGCCCCGAAAGGAAGTCCGGCAAGTTATAGAAGTTTACCCCCATCCCGCTGCCATCACCTTATTCGGATTGGAGAAGACCCTCAAGTACAAAGCCCGCCCTGGCCGCACCTATGAATTCCGCTGGAGTGAGATGAACCGCTACAGGAGGCATCTCCAAGCCCTGGAGAGCGCAGAGCCCGCACTTGAGGCGAGGGAAATCCTCAATCAAGCTCCGGAGGGGCTTAAGGGCCAGGCCCTAAAATGCCTGGAAGATTTGCTGGATGCCCTCTTTTGCGCTTACATTGCCCTCTACTGCTGGCATTGGGGACCGGAGAGGTACAGGGTAATTGGGGATTTGGAGAGGGGTTACATCATAGTGCCTAATCCGGTTGGATGCCCGCTGCTGCGAAGAATTTCAACAGCTCAGAATGAAGCAACCCGTTAGAGGCGAGGAGGCCCCCTTTTTCCACGCTCCAGGGGCTTCCATCAACCCGGGTAACCTTACCCCCGGCTTCTTCCACCATCAGAGCTCCCGCTGCCAGGTCCCAGGGCTTCAAACCCAGGTGAAAGTAAGCATCAGTCCATCCCGCAGCCACGAAGCAGAACCCCAGCGAAGCCGAACCCATTGTGCGCAACGTTCCCACCGACAGGGCCAACCGGGAGATGATGCCTGTCATCTTCCGGCGCACCTGCTGAGAATGAACCCAATCCAATGCTACCAGGGCCTTCATCAATTCGGCCCTCTTGCTCACGTGGATGGGCTTCCCGTTGAGGCAAGCCCCCTTGCCTTTCTCAGCCGTGAAGAGGTGATTTAGAAGCGGGTTGTACACCACGCCGACGATAACCTGGCCCTCTTCGGCTAAGGCAATGGAGGTAGAGAAACAGGGGAAGCGGCGGGAATAGTTGGTGGTGCCATCCAGGGGGTCTATGAACCAGGTGAAGGGGGTATCACCTCCCTGAAAGGGCCTTTCCTCGGAGTAGATGGAGTGTTCCGGGAAGCGTTCGGTTATGATTTCGAGGATTGCCTCCTCGGCGGCGATGTCGGCATCGGTCACTATATCCCGTAGCCCTTTAACCGTTACGTCCCTGTGGGCTTCCAGACGATTGAGGATAATCTCCCCAGCTCTGTGAGCCGCTTCTACGGCTGTTTCTAAGAAGTCCTCCTCCATCGTGGCTACCCTTTTGCCCCTTATGCGGCCTGGGGCTGGCGCTTGAAAATCCTGTTGATTAACTTCGGAATCTCCTTGTTTTCCCAGACGACCAGGAGCGGCACGGCATTGCAGATAGAGGAATACGTCCCGCTTATCAACCCCACCAGGAGCACAGCTACGAATTGCTTCATCGTGGCCCCGCCGAAGAGGAGCACAGCAATAAGCACGAAGATGGCATTAAGCTGGGTCACCAGGGAGCGGTGCAAAGTCTCCAGCAAGCTGCGGGTAACGATGATTTCAAACGGCTCTCCCCGGCGCTTGGGGGTGTTCTCCCGGATGCGGTCGAAGACAACGATGGTGTCCTGCACCGAGAAGCCGATGACGGTGAGGAGAGCGGTGATGAAGAGAGCATCTACCTCCCAGCCCAAAACCAGCCCGGCGATGGAGAAAAGCCCGGTGGCTACCAGCACGTCGTGAATCATAGCGATGATGGCGCATACCCCGTAGCGGAAGGCATTGGGAACCTTGCGGAAGGCGAACACGATAAAGCCCAATATCACGAAAGAAGCCGCTATTACCGCTATGGTGGCGGCTCGGGTGACTTCCTTACCTACGGCAGGGCCGACCGATTCGTAACGCAACTCCTCAAAGGGGCCGAACTTCTCCCGAAGTTTGGCCTGGAGCTCAGCCTTTGCCTTCTCATCCAAAGGTTTGCTGCGGATAAGCACGGTCTTCTCATCCAGCGTGGTCTGGACAGTGGTATCCCCATAGCCGGAATTCAAAAAGATGTTGTATATCTCCCCTGGCACCACCTTCTGTTCAAAGCGAAGTTCCATAATTGCCCCCCCGGTAAAATCAATGGAAAGCCTCCAGGGGGCTCCGAACTTCGCCAGCGAAATCCCCATTGCTATGAGGCCCGGGATAATGATCAGCAGGGATAACCCAAAGAACCAATACCGCTTTTCAATCAGGTTGTACATCTTCACCCCCTTACGTTGTTATTCTTCGAGAGCCATCTGCTGGGTAGCACTGCTTCTAGGATGGAACCCCGCTTGTTAAACCTGGAGCTGCCATCCGCCGCCCTCGGAAAAAATAGCGTTAGATTCCCAGGAGCCAGCGATGTCGTTCGATGAAATCCCTTGCCAGGTCGAACACGATGCTGATGAAGGTCCTCGTCATCGTGATAGCTGTAAACATACTGATGCAGACACCGATGAAGAGGGTGATGGCAAACCCTTTAACCATACTGGCCCCGAAACTGGAGCCAAACCAGTAGAGGATTACACAGGTAAGCAAAGTTGACAGGTTAGAATCCCGGATGGAGGTCCAGGCCCGGTTGAACCCCGCTTCTATGGCTACGCTGAGGGGGCGTCCCCAGCGCAATTCCTCTTTCATCCGTTCAAAAATAAGGATGTTGGCATCAACCGCCATCCCGGTGGAGAGGATGAAGCCGGTAATGCCTGGCAGCGTCAATGTAACGCCTGAGAAAAGGCCCGGGATACCAAACTTATAGATGGCCATATTTATGAGGCCATAGGAGATGAGTGCCAGATCAGCGAGGAACCCCGGGAGGCGGTAATAAGTCAACATAAACGCAAGCACCACGATTAAGCCAATAATGCCAGCCCGGATGCTCCTGCGGACCGAATCCTGCCCCAGGGTGGGACCCACCATCCTGGTCTCCAACACCCTTAAGGGCACCGGCAGGGCACCGTATTGGAGTTGGATTGCGATACGGCGGGCTTCCTCAAGCGGGAAGCCTTTCTCGCTGGTTATCCGGCCTCGCCCCTGGGTGATGGGGCTCTGGATTCGGGGGCAGGAGATCACCCTCTTATCCATCACGATGGCCAGGAAATCGCCCACGTGCTCTCGGGTATACTGGGCGAAAATGCGCGCCCCCTCCGGGGTTAACTCGAAGTCAATCTCCGGACGCCCATACTCATCCGTACCTACCCGGGCCGATTTAAGGTGCTTGCCAGTCATTATGGTCTTGAAGACCCTTCCGGCAAAGGGGCTGGTAGGGCTTATTTCCTCAGTAGGCGTTACTTCGCCGGTTGGGGTAAGGGTTTCGGTGGCAGTAATGGCGGGGGTCGCAGTGATGGCTGCGGTAGCCGTCGGGGAGACCGTAGCTGTCAGCGTTTCGGTGGCTGTAACCCCGGTTCCATAGGTGGTTCTTATCTTAACCCCCTCGGGTATGTAGAGGTCTCCCGTCTCCACAAACTCCAAAAGGCCCGTGCCCTTTATGGTTTCGATGGCCTCGGCAGGGTCCTCAATGCCCGGCAGTTCCACGATTATGCGCCGTTCTCCCTGAAGCTGGACTGTAGCCTCCACCACACCCATTCCATCCACCCGGTTCTGCACAATGGCACGAGCCGCTTCCATTGATTCCGGAGGGAGGGGCTCATCGGGTGGGACATCAGCTTCCAATACGACGTGGAGGCCACCCTGGAGGTCAAGGCCCTGGCGGATTTTAATCTCCCGGTCAATCTTCAAGGGGCCAAGGCGGATGTGAATCCCGGGGTTATTAGGCAAATCCACCCACACACAAAAGGCAACCAGCAGGATGATGCCAAGCAGGGTGAGAAGGTTCCGCTCTCTCAATTCCACCTCCTTGCCCAGTGGTAAAATCTGGGCCGATTATACTCCAACGGGTAGGATATGTCAAGCTAACTGCCGACCTCTCCCTCATAGGTCAGTTTGCGTTTATCCGAATTGGTGTTATACTTAGGCATTGTGTCCACCTGTACAATTTGCGCTCTCTAACAGGGCCGAAAGGTGTTACAGAGATGGCCTTCCTCAGCAGAGTGTCGCTTGATCAGCCAGACGGGTGAAGGGAGGAGGCAATGTTGGCAGCAGAGTTGCTAGGCTGGATATATGTCATCGTTGCCCTGGGTTTGTCCCTGTATGGTTTCCACGAAATACTGCTCTTAATATTGTACCTCTTGCACCGGGGGAAAAAGGCTCCGCCCCCCGAGTTGAAGGAGACGCCTTTCGTGACCATCCAGTTGCCTATTTACAACGAGGCCCACGTGGTTGAGAGGCTCATAGATGCCGTCGCAAACCTTGACTACCCCCGAGACCGGTTTGAAATCCAGGTGCTGGATGACTCCACCGACGAGACCATCTTCTTGGCCGAGGAGAAGGCCCGAAAGTGGCGTCGTCAAGGGGTTAACGTAACCGTGCTACACAGAGGGAGACGAGATGGGTTCAAGGCTGGAGCCTTGGCGGAAGGGTTAAAGTATGCCAGGGGGGAGTTCATCGCCATCTTCGATGCAGATTTCATCCCTCAGCCCGATTTCCTGCGCCGAACCATACCTTACTTCCTGCGGAACCCCCGGCTTGGGATGGTTCAGGTGCGATGGGGGCATCTCAACCGGGATTACTCCCCCCTCACCAGGGCTCAGGCCATTGCCCTGGACGGCCACTTCGTCGTGGAACAAACGGCCCGCAACAGGACGGGGCTGTTTATGAACTTCAATGGTTCGGGGGGCGTGTGGCGCAAAAGTTGCATAGAGGATGCGGGAGGATGGCATAAGGACACCCTCTCGGAAGATATGGATTTGAGTTACAGGGCCCAGCTAAAGGGATGGCAGTGCCTTTACCTACCCGAGGTAGTAGCCCCCGCCGAGATACCGCCTCAACTCAATGCCTTTAAGCGACAGCAATTCCGCTGGGCCAAGGGTTCCATCCAGTGCTTGATGAAGCTGGGTTCCTCCCTGCTGCGCTCTCATCAGCCCTGGTTCAGGAAGGCCGAAGGCATAATACACCTGAGCAGCTACCTGATTCACCCCTTAATGGTGATAATGCTCCTCCTGATACTGCCCCTTATGCTCCTGGACTTCCGCATCCACCTGCCTTTAACCTATCTGAGTATGGCGAGCTTGGGGCCTCCCCTGGTGTATTTGTTCGCCGAGAACGTGGCTTCGGAAAAAGGCGTGCAGGAGATGGCGTACTTCCCCATCCTCGCCCTTCTGGGAGTTGGCATTGCCCTGAACAACACCAAAGCTGTGTGGGAGGCACTAATCCGAAGGCAGAACCGCTTTGGCAGGACCCCTAAGTTCCGTCTCTACCATAAGAACGGGCGGTGGGCCGGAAGCCCCTATGCTCTGAGCTTTGAAGGGGTGATAGTGGGGGAAATAGCCCTGGCCCTGTACGCCTTGGCCGCCATAGCGGTGGCCTGGTTAAAGGGGAGATTCTTCGCCATACCTTTCCTGCTCCTTTACCTGGGGGGATTCGGATACGTGGGGCTCCTGGGGGTGTGGCACTCTCTCCTGCCTTTGCTCCAACGGCGACGCAAGTCTACTATTGTTCCTCTAAAGGTTACCGCAGGAAATAAGGGTAGATGAAGGAAAATCTAGCTACCCGACACTTTTGACTTGCTCCCCTGAAGCAGATTTACGCAGCCCACCCGCCGGGCGATGAATCACCCGGCTGAGAAGCCTTAAAGCCGGTTGAAAACCGGCTGAGGATTAGCGG
>DRAO01000222.1 GCA_011041825.1 Chloroflexota bacterium | reverse complement strand
GCTCTGGGAAGCGCCCCGGCTTGCCCCAATACCTGGCACCCGGTAGACCACTGGTGGTGGTGGCGGGCCTCACGGGTTATCCACGACCGAAACCTGCTGGGGCAGGACCAAGAGGTGATTGACGAATTCCCCTTCTTCAGCTTCCTCCTGGGTGATATGCATCCTCACGTTTTAGCCTTGCCCTTCGTGCTCGTTGCCATCGGATTAGCCCTCAACGTGCTCTTCAGCGCTACGGGTTCCGGTGATTCTGTGTTCCCGATGGGCGACAAGCTAGGGCTTGTTTTCTATGCCCTTATCCTGGGAGGGTTGAGCTTCCTCAACACGTGGGATTTCCCCATCTACCTGGCGTTATTGGTGGCTGCGTATGGCCTGGCCCTCTACCGCCACAAGGGCTACGCCCTCTCCAGGGCAATTGAGGAGGGAATTCGCATCGGGTTACTCCTGGGCGTAGGAGGGGTATTGCTCTACCTGCCTTTTTACATCGGCTTTCGCTCCCAGGCCAGCGGCATCTTGCCGGTGCTTTTCAATACCACCAAGGTGCACCAATACCTGATAATGTTCGGGCTCTTCCTGTTTGTGGGGATAGCTTTCCTCATCAGGGAGGTTCTTTCTCCCTCGGCTTGCACACCGGGTGGCAAGTTCTGGTTCATCACGACGGGAGCGCTGTTTTTCGCCCTGGTGTGTGTCCTCCTCAGGCGCCTGTTGCCAGCCTTGCTTATCCCGGTTATGCTGGCCTGTGCCTTCAAGCTGTTGAGCAGGGAAGAGGAAGCCGAAGGTCAAGCCCCTTCCTCTTTCGCCCTGTTGCTCCTGCTCTCAGGGTTGCTGCTAACCTTTGTGGTCGAGTTCATCTACATTAAAGATGCCTTTGGCATCCGTATGAACACCGTCTTCAAGTTCTATTATCAAGCCTGGGTGCAGATGGCCCTGGCTGCTGCTTTCGGGACATATGCTCTGTTGGAGGGGAGAAGGAAGCTCTCGCCTCTCCCCCGGATGGCCTTCACAGTCGCTTTAGGGTTGCTGATGGCAGTGGGGATTTATTATCCCCTGGCAGCATCGGCCACCCGCATATTCGTAGAGGCACCGATGCCACATCCTACTTTGGATGGCATAGCTTACTTTAAGGAAGCCAGGCCAGGGGATTATGAGGCCATCCGCTGGCTGAACGAGAATGTGAGAGGGGCTCCTGTTATTCTGGAAGCCACAGGTGGTTCGTATTCTGAATATGCCCACATCTCCGCCTGCACGGGCCTCCCTACTGTCCTGGGATGGGATTTTCACGAACTCCAGTGGCGAGGCTCATACGATGAACCTGCTAAGCGCCGTCCTGACATCGAGAAAATTTACACCACCCCTGATGCTGAAGAAGCTGCCAGGTTGCTGGACAAATACGGGGTTGAATATGTATACATTGGTCCCCTGGAGAAGCGGACCTATCACCTTTCCACGGCCACGATACAGAAATTCGCCAAATTTATGAAGCTGGTCTACGATGCCCCTGATGTGAAAATCTTTCAACGTCAGCCCAGGCTGCAATGAACTCTTCGCCCTCGTGTAAATAGCTGCCCGGCAAGGGGGGCGAAAGAGTGCCCCCGATGGGGATTAAGCCCGCCTTACAGGACCGTCCCGGCATACCAGCCATCCGCTTCGCTGGCAGGAGCCGCAAACCCCGATGGCACACCGTATGTAGCTTTCGTAACTGAGCTGGACGGGCAGGCCCCGTCTCCCTGCCATCATCCTCACAGCTTCCAGCATCCCTCCTGGCCCACAAGCGTATAAGGCATCGGGATTGATGTCCCTTAGGAGCTCCTCGGCCACCTCAGGGGCTTTGCCCCGAAAGCCTCTTGAACCATCTTCCGTGGCGATGATTACGTGGCATCCAAGGGCAAGGAAATCTTCCGCCAGGATGACATCCCTTGCCGTAGATGCCCCGATGACCACACTGACCCTCCGGCCCCCCTCTCGGGCCTTCCGGGCCAGGAACAGCAGAGGTGCAACCCCATAACCTCCACCTATCAGCAGGAGGTGCTCCCCTTCGAGGGTGAACCCGTTCCCGAAAGGCCCTCGGAGCCAGAGGGTATCCCCCGGCTTCCTGCGGTGAAGTTCGCTGGTAAAAGGTCCCACCCGGGCCACTGTAAGGGTCACGGGGTTGCTGTTCACCAGGCTGAAGGGCTTCTCATCTACCCCCGGGAGCCATAGCATCACGAATTGCCCAGGCTCGGCCTCAAAGCTCCCTTCCAGGACAAAGGTTTTAACCCGATAGCTTTCTTCTATAACTTCTGCTATCTTAAAGGGTTGCGGGAGATTATGCACGGTGGGCAAGCCCTCTTACCTCCGCCAGTGTTTCATACCCTAATTCGGCCATAAGGTCTCGCATCTCCCCTGCGATTTGCCCGAAGGCTTCCACCCCCCGGTAATACACTGCCGAGCCGATGCCAACCGCTGTGGCTCCGGCCATTATCATCTCCAGCGCATCCTTCCCTGATGTTACGCCGCCAATCCCAATCACTGGAACCTTCACGACCCGTGTGATTTCGTAGATGCAGCGGAGGGCTATGGGTTTTATGGCTGGGCCTGATATGCCGCCGATGCGGTTGGCGAGGACGGGGCGGCCCGAATGGATGTCTATCACCATACCGCTTACGGTGTTGATTGCGGAGATGGCATCAGCGCCAGCTTCTTCCACAGCCCGGGCTATGTAAGCTATGTCAGTCACATTGGGGGAGAGCTTCACAATTACCGGGACCTGGGAGGCTTCCCTGACGGCAGCCGTGACCCGGGCGGCCATCCTCGCATCGGTGGCGAAGGGGCGCCCCATCTCCGCCTCCACATTGGGGCAGGAGATGTTGACTTCAATGAAATCGGGGAGGGAATTGAGCTTGCGGGCCAGGGCGGCGAACTCTTCCGTTTTCCCACCAAATATGCTGGCGATGAGGGGCACCCCCAGGGGCTTGAGGAGCTCTTTCGCCTGGGCGATTATGCGGCTCATCTCCTCAAGCCCGGGGTTGGCGAGGCCTACCGCATTGATGAGGCCGTGTCCCCAGTCCAACACCGTAGGGTTGGGGTGGCCCTTGCGGGGCTTCAAGCTACAGGACTTGGTGGTCACCGCACCGGCTCCAGCCCTTGCCACCCTTACCAGCAAATCCGGCCCCGTCCCCAGGATGCCTGAGGCCAATATCAGCGGATTCCGCAACCGTATCCCGCACAGTTCAACCGAGAGGTCAGGCTCCCTCTTCACCTGTTCGCCCTTCAACTTTACCCGAAGCTATCTGGTTAGCTGGCAGGCTATCTTGTAGGATTCCACCTCTTGCCTGCACCTCGCTTCATCCCAACCCAGGAGCTCACCCATCATCCGGGCAATCTCCCCGGCTGCCTGAAGCCCACCATCCGGGGCCTCGTAGATGATGCGTGTGCGTCGGATAAGCAAATCCTGGAGCGTCAGAGCCATCTCTTCCTCCACGGCCAGGATGACCTGAGCCTTTATATAAGGCAAGCCCTCCACCAGGGGTTCTCCCAGGGAAGGGTTGCCCTCCACCAGCTCCAAGACACGGGGGAGCTCATCGCCATAAGAGGAGGCCAGGTATCTGGCGGCTTTCTCCCCCACCCTCTCTTCCAAGGCTCTGATGGTGCTTTCATCTGGTGGATTTGCCCCGCCGGGGAGGGGAGTGAGATGGGTGGTGCATCCTCGGGAGGGATAGACCCCATATTCACGGGCCAGCACCTTCTGCGTTGCATTCACCAGGTCATAGGCCATCTTGCGGAAAGTGGTGAGCTTGCCCCCTGCGATCCAGAGCATCCCCGAAGGGCTTTTGAAGATGCGGTGCTTGCGGGAGACATCGTAGGGGGATTGGGCTCCTCCAAACGCCAGGGGCCTTAGAGCCGCATAGGTGCTGATGATGTCTTCCTCTTTCAGGGAAATCTCGGGGAGCGCATAATTCACCGCTTCCAGCAGGTACTCCACGTCCTCAGGCTCAGCGCAAACCCTGTCCAGGTCACCCTGGTAATCGGTATCTGTGGTGCCTACGATGGTGAAATCCCCCCAGGGCAGGATGAACACGAAGCGGCCATCACGAGGCGAGCTTATGGTTATGGCATAGCGGTGGCCGATTCTCTCCCGCCGTATCACCAGGTGGATGCCTTTGGTGAGGCGTAAGCCAGTGGCCGATTCAGGTGAATCCAGAGCTGCAACTTTGCCTCCCCAGGGGCCAGCAGCATTGACCACCACCTTGGCCTTTACTTCCACTTCCTTCCCGGTCAGCACATCCTTCACCGCTGCTCCCCGCACCCTCCCCTTGGCCTTGAGCAGCCCTGCGGCTTCTGCGTAGTTGGCTACCACCGCTCCCGCCCGATGGGCGGCTCTTACGGTGACGAGGGTGAGGCGGGCATCATCAGCCTGGCAGTCGTAGAACAGGGTTCCGCCCTGCAAGCCTTTGCGCTTCAGGTGGGGTTCCAGTTCCAGCACTTCTTGAGGGCCTAGAAAGCGGTGGCGCCCTACGTTGTGGGAGAGGGCCAGGGCTTCGTAAAGCCACATCCCGATTCGCATCTCGGCCTTCCCCACCCCCTCACCCCTGTAGATGGGGTAGATGAAGGGCAGGGGATGCACCAGATGTGGGGCCAGGCGACGCCAGAGGAGAGCCCGCTCCCGGCAGGCTTCATAGACCAGGTCGAACTGGAAGTACTTGAGGTATCGCAATCCGCCGTGGATGAGGCGGGATGAACGGGAGCTGGTGCCGCTGGCGAAGTCGCCTTTTTCCACCAGGGCAGTCTTAAACCCTCGCAGTGCTGCATCCCAGGCTATGCCTGCTCCGGTGATACCTCCCCCGATGACGAGGATGTCAAATTCCTCGTGAGCCATCCGTTCCAAGTTTTCCTGCCGGGTACGAAAGGATAAACCTCCCATCGCTTCCTGCTCCTATCTCGAAGCACGGGTTCTGCTGCCCAGCACTTCTATAATCCACTCTTGTTTACAAGATTGCACAAAAAGGAGGAGGTTATTTCTTCGACGGCAGCTTCGCTGCCGTCGAAGAAATAACTTTCCTTAAATGAGTGTCCCTGCTTCGGAGGCATTCCTTTGATGCCAAAACACCTTTTCCCTTTCGTGCAGCTATTTACACAAGAGCGATCCATACAAGGGGGAACTCTTCCCCAGGTTAATTAAGGGAGAAATTTCGGGGGACACCCCCATGCTCCGCAATTTATCCGAATCTCCCGGTGATGTAATCCTCGGTTCGCTTATCCTTGGGCCTGGTGAAAATCTGAGCCGTAGGGCCGAATTCGATAAGCCTGCCGATGCGGTCTTCGGCGGCCATCATAAAGGCCGTGTAATCCGAGGCCCTGGCCGCCTGCTGCATATTGTGGGTGACGATGACAATGGTGTAATCACGGGAAAGCTCCCGCATCAACTCCTCTATCCGCAGGGTAGCGATAGGGTCCAAGGCTGAGCAGGGCTCGTCCATAAGGATGACCTCGGGTTCCACGGCCAGGGCTCTGGCGATGCAGAGCCGCTGTTGTTGCCCGCCGGAGAGAGCCAGGGCGCTTTTGCGGAGCTTATCCTTGACCTCATCCCACAGGGCGGCTTTCCGCAGGCAGGTCTCCACCAATTCATCCATATCTCCCTTATAGCCATTGATGCGGGCGCCCCAGGCCACGTTCTCGTAAATGGATTTGGGGAACGGGTTGGGCCGCTGAAACACCATCCCCACCCGCCTGCGTATGGTCACCGGGTCTACCCCGGGGGCATAGATGTCCTTCCCGTCCAACAGCACCTGGCCCTCAATGCGGGCTCCGGGGATGATGTCATTCATACGGTTGATGCACCTCAGGAGCGTGCTCTTGCCGCATCCCGAAGGCCCAATAATAGCTGTTATGCGCCGTTCCAGGATGGCCAGGTTTATGTCCTCCAGCACCTGTTGGGTGTGATAATAAGCCGAGAGACCCCTTATCTCGACCTTGACAGGATGCCTCGCCTGGCTTTCTGCCACAGTTATAGCCATAGGCTCGCTCCACTGCAGGAATGAGGTAACCCCAAAGCCCATCAACCTC